>NZ_JBEZFT010000006.1:0-176035 GCF_040649595.1 Kribbella sp. NPDC048915
GACCCCCTGCCCGCTCTGTATGACCACAAAACCTGACGCGGTGGGGCGCCCGGGGACCCGGTCCGCGGCCGCCCCGCGTCGTTTCAGGTCCCTTCAGATCGTTCGATTTCAGGTTTTTCGCGCCGCCGCCGGGTCACGGCTGGTCACGGCGCGCCAACCGGTGGATCTGGGTGCGGGTGTGTGCTTCGCCTTGGCGGAGCGCGATCGTTTCACTTTCGCCTCCGCGAAGCGCCAGGGTTGCGCGGTGCTCACCGTGGCGGAGGGTGACCGTGGTGTCCCGGTCGGCCGTGAGTACGGCGTGGGCGCCGTCGGCGGACCAGTCGAGGTCGACCGTGATGCCGCCGCGGGCGCGCAGACCGGTGATCGACCCCTCCGACCAGACGTCCGGCAGCGCCGGGAACAGTTCGACCTCCCCGGTGTGGCTCTGCAGCAGCATCTCCGCGATCCCGGCGGTCGCACCGAAGTTGCCGTCGATCTGGAACGGCGGGTGCGCGCAGAACAGATTCGGGTACAGGCCTGACCCGTCACCCACGTAGTCCGTGCCCGAATCCGACGCGGGCGTCAGGAGTTCGCGAACCAGCCGGTGCGCGGCCTCGCCGTCACGCAGCCTGGCCCACAACGAGATGCGCCACGCCAGCGACCAGCCGGTGCTCTTGTCACCACGCAACTCCAGGGTGCGGGCAGCGGCCGCGGCGAGTTCCGGCGTACCGTCCGGAGTGATCTGATCGCCGGGGTGGAGCGCGATCAGGTGCGAGGTGTGGCGGTGCTGCGGCTCGGCCTCGGGGAGGTCCGCGAGCCATTCTTGTAGTTGCCCACGGCCACCGATTGTCGGCTCAGGGATCCGTTTGCGAGCGGTCTCGATGTCGGCGATCAGCGGGTCGGTGATGCCGAGCTCGGCGGTCGTCTGCACGCAGCGGTCGAACAGGTCGGCGATCAGCGACAGATCCATCGTCGACGACGTGCTCACGGAGGCCGGCTGCCCATCGGGGGCGACGTACTCGTTCTCCGGGGAGGTCGAGGGCGACGTACCGAGCGTTCCGTCCGGGAGTTCGATCAGCCAGTCGAGGCAGAACTCGGCGGCGCCGCGCAGCACCGGCCAGGCATCGCGCAGGAACTCGCGGTCGCCGGTGAACGCGTAGTGGTCCCACAGATGGCGGCACAGCCACACGCCGGCCATCGGCCAGTTCGACCACTTCGGGTTGCCGTCGACCGGCGCCGTCCAGCACCAGGCGTCGGCGTTGTGATGCGCGGTCCAACCGCGAACGCCGTACAACTGCTCGGCAGTCCGACTGCCTGCTCGGGCGAGCTGCTGCACGTAGTCGAGGAGCGGCTGGTGGCACTCGGACAGCGAGGTGACCTCGGCCGGCCAGTAGTTCATCTCGGTGTTGATGTTGACCGTGTAGTTACTGCTCCACGGCGGCTGGAGGTGCTCGTTCCAAATCCCCTGCAGCGTGGTCGGCAGCCCGCCCGGCCGCGAGCTCGAGAGCATCAGGTAGCGCCCGAAGTTGTAGATCAAGGCCGCCAGCGCAGGGTCGTCGCCGGCCTCGGTCAGCCTGCGGTCGGTGGGCAACTCGGTGGGCAGGTCTGCGCTCGACGGGAGCGTCAGGACCGAACGACGGAAGAGTGCCTGGTAGTCGGCCACATGCTCGGCGCGGAGCCCCTCGTTGCTTCCCTCTGCCTGGGTCAGGGTGGCGCGGACCGTGGCGTCCGCAGCGTCTCGGCATTCCTCGGCGGTGCGGGTCGGGGCGGTGTGCGGGTCGACGTACCCGGTCGCGGTGGAGAGGACGACGAGCAACTCCGTGGTGTCGGTGATCGTCAGGCGGTCGTCGGCCGCGGTGACAGTGCCGTTGGTGCGCGAGCGCAGTACGACGGCCGCGCTCATCCCCCGGTCCGCGCCGTCGGAGTACTGAACCGGATCCGGCACGTCGGCGTGCGGCGGCGCGACGGACGACGGGCAGGTCGCGAGCAGCGCGAGCCCGTCGCCGCCGAGCGCCTGCGTGGTCGCGCGGAGCTGCGAGGTCAGACTGAGGGCGACCGTGAGCGGCCGCGAACTGCCGAGACGTAGGATCAATACCTGCGCCGGCGCACTGACAAAGACCTCCTGCCAGACCGCTGCACCGTCCACCTCGTACTCGGCCCGAGCGACCGCGGTGTCCAGGTCGAGACGCCTGCGGTAGCTCGTCACATCACCCGCGCCCTGGAAGTCCAGCAACAGGTCACCGAGCGGAAGGTAGGTCTGCGAGTAACCGCTGTGGAACGCGGTCGAAAGCTCCTCCGCCGCACGGACGTCCCCTCGCGCCAACGCGGTCCGAACCCGATCAACCGCGGCCGCACCGACCTCCCCACCCGGCGTCGCGAGCCGGCGGTTCGTCTCCGGGCTCCCGGACCACAGCGTCTCGTCGTTCAGCGCGATCCGGTCCCGGCCGGTCCCGCCGAACCACATCGCCCCGATCCGGCCGTTGCCGAGCGGGAACGCCGCCAACCAGTCCTCCGCCGGAGCGTCGTACACCAGCTCCGTAGCGGCCGCAGTCATCCGATCTCTCATGTCGTGATCCTCTCCCGACCGATGCCGGTCTCGCGACCTGGGGTCCGTCTGCTGAGCACGTCCGGCCCGCCCGCCTGGCCGCGCGTGGACGTCCAGGTATGCAGAACCCCGCATTTCGGTGCCGAACAGGGCCTCAGCGGCGGTTTCTGCATACCTGGAGGTCCGCCGGATCGGTCAGGCGGCTGCGGCGTACTGGGTTGCGTACAGGTCGGCGTACAGGCCGCCTTCGCGGAGGAGTTCCTCGTGGGTGCCGCGTTGCTGGATGCGGCCGTCGTCGAGGACGAGGATGACGTCTGCGTTGCGGATCGTCGAGAGGCGGTGCGCGATCACCAGCGACGTACGGCCGACCAGCGCGTTCGCGAGCGCGGTCTGGACGGCGGCCTCGGACTCGGAGTCGAGGTGGGCGGTGGCCTCGTCGAGGATCACGATCGACGGCGACTTGAGCAGCAGCCGGGCGATCGCGAGACGCTGGCGTTCACCACCCGAGAGGCGGTACCCGCGGTCGCCGACCACGGTGTCCAGACCGTCCGGCAGGCTGTCGACCAGCGTCGCGATCTGCGCCGCCTCCAGCGCCGCGTGCAGTTCGTCGTCGGTTGCGTCCGGGCGCGCCAGTTGCAGGTTGGCGCGAATCGTGTCGTGGTACATGTGCGAGTCCTGCGTGACGACTCCGATCACCGCGCGCAAGGACGCCTGCGTGACGTCGCGTACGTCGTACCCGCCGACGCGGACCACACCGCCTGTCGCGTCGTACATCCGCGAGACGAGCGACGACAACGTGGACTTGCCGGCGCCGGACGGACCGACGACGGCGACCAGCTGGCCGGGCTCGACAGTGAACGTCACGTCCTTGAGCACTTCTTCACCGGCCTCGGCCGACAACGTCGCGACCGACTCCAGCGAAGCGAGCGATACCTCGTCGGCCGACGGGTAGCGGAACGACACCTGGTCGAACTCGATCGACGGCTCCGCGTCGGCGGGCAGCGTCTCCGCATCCTTGCGATCGGCAACCATCGGCGGCAGGTCGAGCACCTCGAGCACGCGCTCGAAACTGACCAGGGTGGTCATCACGTCGACCTGGATGTTTGACAGGGCGGTCAGCGGGCCGTACAGGCGGTTCAGGTACGCCGTCAGCGCGACGACCGTACCGATTCCGAGCATCCCCTCGACCGCGAAGACACCACCGACGCCGTACACCAGCGCGACCGCGAGCGCCGCCACCAGGGTCAGCGAGACGCGGAACACCCCGGCGTACATCGACGTGGTGACGCCGATGTCGCGAACCCGCGCGGCCTTGCCCGCGAACTCACGCGACGCGTCCTCCGTCCGGCCGAACACCTTGGCGAGCACCGCGCCGGCGACGTTGAACCGCTCGGTCATGGTCTGCGCCATGGTCGCATTGAGCTTGTACGTCTCGGAGGTTGCCTCGCGCAACTTCCCGGCGAGCAGGCGGGCGGGGATCACGAACAACGGGAGCACCACGAGCGCGAGCAGCGTGATCTGCCACGACATCACGAACATTGCCGCGAGCACGAGCGTGACGCTGAGCAGATTGCTGACGACATTCGACAGGGTTGAGGTGAACGCCTGCTGTGCGCCGAGGACGTCACCGTTCAGGCGCTGGATGAGGGCGCCGGTCTGCGTACGGCTGAAGAACGCGACGGGTAACTGCTGCACATGATCGAAGACCGCGGTACGAAGGTCGTACACCAAACCTTCGCCGATCCGCGACGAGAACCAGCGTTCGGCGAGGGTGATCGCGCTGTTCAGGATCGCCAGCAAGGCGACCACGAGCGCGAGCCAGACGACGAGCTTCGCATTGCCGGGGACGATGCCGCGGTCGATGATCTCGCGATACAGCAACGGTGCCGCCGCGCCGGTGCCGGCGTCGAGCGCAACGAGCACCAGAAAGACGGCGAGACAGCCGCGGTACGGGCGCGCGAACCCGATGATCCGGCGCAACGTCCCCGCCGACAACTTGTGATGCCGAACGGAGGAGTCCTTCAACAACGACCGCATCGCACGCCCGCCGCCGCCTCCCCCACCGGGTAACCCAGAAATCTGCGACATCCAGTTCCTTCCGTTCGAACCAATATACTGAGTCTAACTCACTATGAGTGAACCTCACAAGATCTTCAGCTATTCCCTGCTGCCGGGGCACGTCGGCAGGAGGTACGGCCGTTCGGGGGCTGGGCTGGTGTGGCTGTTGCCGCGGGGGTTGGGGTAGGGCCCGTTAGGCTTCGGGCATGCCTGAGGCCGAGGACATCGCGGAGCAGATCGCCGGCTTGCTCGACGGCATCGTTCGGCGCCAGCGGCGAGCGTCGCGGGAGGAGTTCGGCGAACGTGTCACGCACGGCCAGTTCCGGGTACTGCGAACGCTCGACGGCGCCGGTGCGGCACTACGCCTGAGCGAACTGGCCGCGCGCCTGGGCATCGTGCCCCGCTCGGCGACCTCCGTCGTCGACGACCTCGAGTCCGCCGGCCTGGTCGCGCGTACCCCGGACCCGAGCGACCGCCGCGCCACCCTGGTCGACCTCACCCCCGCCGGCCGCAAGATCCTCAGCACGCTCCGCGAAAAGCGCCGAGCCGTCATGGCGGAGGAACTGTCCCGCCTCACCCCCGAAGAACAACAAACCCTCGCCCACCTCCTCACCCGCCTGGCCACCGACTAGCCCTCCCCGCCCCCCGCCGGCACTGCCGGCTTGTGTTGCGGCTGACGGGTTACAAACCGCCAGCGGCGAAAGAAGCCGCCAGCGGCAACCTGCGCAGCGATCCAGCGGGTGCCGCCCAGGCGACCCGAGGGCGGCGCGCTGGTGGGGTGGGTGCGGAAGTGGGGTGCCGGCGGTCCGTCGAGGGGCCGCCGGCTGCCACGGAGGGGTCAGGCCTTCTTGAGGTGGGCGATGATGCCGTTGAGGTCTTCGGTCATGCGGTTGATGCGGACCTTGTGGCCGCCTTCGTCTTCGTGGGCGATGTACGGGATGTTGGCGCGGTCGAGGGCGGCTTTGAATTCGCGCTGGCCGGCCAGGACCTGGGTTTCGTTGGCGTAGTCGAACGGGTCGGGGCTGGGGCTGGTGCCGGCGACGAGGAAGATGCGTTTGCCGCGGTAGCGTTCGATGTTCTCCATCGGGTTGTCGGCGCTGACGCGCTTCTCGTCCCAGAGCGGTACGCCGTAGATCGAGCCGCCGGCGAGGTCGACGGTCGCGGAGGAGACGTTGGCCCAGTGCACGACCAGTCCGGCGTCGCGGCGGAGGCTGGCGGGGCCGGAGTGGGAGCTGACCGAGGCGAAGTGGCCGTAGTACTTCGCGGTGTACTTGAGCGCGCCGAAGCCACCCATCGAGAAGCCGGACACGGCGCGGCCGGCGAACTCGGCGTAGGTGCGGAAGTTGGCGTCGATCCACGGCACCAGCTGGTTGAGGTGGAAGTTCTCCCAGTTCCGCGGGCCGGTGTTGGAGGCGACCGGGTTGGAGTACCAGCCGGCCTTGCCGCCGTCGGGCATCACGATGATGATCGGCAGATTCGCGGTCCACTCGCGGATGCGGAGGCGGTCGAACTCGATGAAATCGCCGAGGCCGCCGTGCAGCAGGTACAGGACCGGGTACGTCCGGCCGCTGGTGTGATAGTCGCTCGGGAGCAGGACGTTGACGGCGGGGTCCCAGCCGATCTGGTCGGTCGCGAAGCGGTAGTACCGCATCCGTGGATCGGCTTCGTTCCGCTCAGTGATGTGCAGGCCGAATCCGTCGTCGGCGGCGTTCGCGGCGGCCGAAGTGGCCAGAATGGTGCCGGCGCCGAGGCCGGCGGCGACAGTCAGCCCGCCGGCGGCCTTGAGGATCGTGCGCCGGGTGGGGCGAGGTGCGCTCACCATGATCTCCTGAAGGAGTAGGGACAGAACAATCACCGTCGGTGACGGTATCGATCTAAGTTAGTAGCATAACTTTGAGGTCAGCCCCGAGAAGGAGCGTTGTGACAGCGAATCCGCCCCGCCGGAAGACCGGCGGCCGCCAGGCACAGGTCACGCTCGCGGACATCGAGCGGGAGGGTCTGCGACTCGGGCTGTCCGACCTCACCGTGAACGGGGTCGCCACCGCGCTCGGCGTCACCCCGACTGCGCTGTACCGGCACATCGACGGCAAGCACGGCCTCGAGGCGGTGGTCGGTGAGGCCGTACTGCGGGACTTGCAGATCGTCGACGACCCGGACGAGGACGTCGCGGCGCACCTGTTGTCGTTCGCTCGCCAGCTCCGCGTGTTCCTCCTCGAGCACCCGGGACTCGCGGCGTACATGCAGGGGCTGTTCCCGCGCGGCGCGTCCGGCGTGCGCCTGCAGCGGGAGGCCGTTGAAGCCCTCGGCCGGCGCGGCTACAGTCCGGCCGGTGCGGTGATGATGTCCGGTACGGTCGCGTCGCTCGCGATCAACCTGACCGCGGCCGAGGAACGCCACCGGCCGTACCACGAGGGGCCGAACCAGCGGGAGCTCGCGAAGGTCCACGCCCTGCTCGCCTCCGACGAACTGCTCGGCCCGGCGGTCCTCGAACTGCCGCCGATCACCTCGGAGGCGTACTTCCGGATGGTGATGACCGGCTGCATCCGCGGCCTGGTCACCGCGGCCCCGCCGAACCGCCCGGTTCCGGACGTCCTGACCGACCTCGGACTCGAGTAACCGCGACAGGAATCAGTTGCCAGCAGCAAGCGCTCTGGCAGTAGCCAGCTCGTAGAGGAAGGTGTTCACCGGAGTCGGGACGCCGGCGTCGGCGCCGAGACGCACGACCGCGCCGGTCCAGGCATCGAGCTCCGACGGACGCCCCGCAATCAGGTCGCGCTGCAGTGAGGTGGTCCCGTCGGCCGGCAGCTGATCGATCCAGGCCAGCGTGCTCGGTACGACGTCTTCGGGCAGCGTGATCCCGCGGGCGAGCGCAACGTCGCGGATCTCGGCGATCGCCGAGGTGAGCAGCCGTCGCGTGGGCGGATGCGCGCGGAGTACGCCGTACGGAGCGCCGGTGGCCGTACCGAGTCCGCCACCGGGGACGACCGAGAGGAACTTCGTCCACAACGCCGCCCAGATGTCGTCCGGAACCCGCACCTGCAGTCCGGATGCGACGATCGCGTCCCGCAGCCGCTCCACGCGCGAGGTGACCTGGTTGTCCCACTCGCCGAAGTTGAGCTTGCCATTGCCGAGATGCCGGATGACGCCCGGACCCTCGACGTACGCGATGACCTCGGCAGCACCGGGCAGTACGGCGCCGCGCCCGTACACTGCGGCGACCTGCTCTGGCGCCTCGACTCCGTTCTGTACGGTGACGATCGCGGTGTCCGGGCCGACCAGCGGCCGGATCGACTCGATCGCCTCGGGCAACTGCCACGTCTTCACACAGATCAGCACGTAGTCGACCACCCCGATGACGGCCGGGTCGCTGGTCGCCTGCACCGGCAACTGCAGGTCACCGGCCGGGCTGTGGACCACGAGCCCGTCGGCGGTGATCGCCTCCAGGTGCTTGCCCCGGGCCACGAACGCCACGTCCTGCCCGGCGGCGGCCAATCGCGCGCCGAAGTATCCGCCTACCCCACCCGCGCCGACGATCCCGATCCGCACAGCCGCTCCCTCAGTTGTCCATGCCCGTTGTCGCCGGCCGGTGCTGACGGCCGGGGACCAGTGTCGCGCATCGGATCAACCGGCCGTTGGATTGAGCTGTTCGCGCAATCGACCGGCGCCACGCTGCCCGGCCTGATTCATTGTCCGCATGCGTACAGCCACGACAACACCGGCGCAGGCGGTGGAGCTGATCCGGCGCGATCAGGATCTGCTGCTGGGCCGGACCGAAGGATTGACCGAAGCCGAACTCCGCGCCCCGTACGACGTCACGGCCGGGCCGCTCGGCGACTTCTGCGACTCGTTGCACGACCTGGTCGCGCACGTGCTGATGTGGGACGAAATCACCCTCGCCGTACTGCGGGACGCCCGCGCGGGCCATCTGCACTGGAGCCTCGACCCGCGCTGGGAGACACCTGACATCGGGCGCGCGATGAACCTCGGTGGCGTCGAGGCGGGACGACGGATCCCGTCCGAACTCGTGCTGCACCGGTTCCGCGGTGTCGGCGCCGCGCTCCTGGACGAGATCGCGCAGTACGACGAGGACACCTGGGCGGATCCGTCAACGGGTGCCGGGTTCGACGGCGGCATCGGGGCGCTCGCGGAGTACGTGTCGACGACACCGGACGGGGTGCTGTTCGCGCACGCCGCACGCCACCTGGGACTGATCAACGTATGAGCCACGAGGTTGTCGACAGTCCGGCGTACGGTCCGGAGACGGACGCACTGCAAAAGCTGCTCGCCGACCAGCCCGGGTACCCCGGTCTGGACCCGTATCAGGCGCTGCTGGCCGACCGTGAGGATCTGCCCGATCCGGCGCTGGCGGGTGAGCGTGATCCGCGGCCGAGCGTCGCGGACCTCGTGATCGACCTGCCGGGGCGGTCGCTGGAAGCACGGATCTATCGGATGTCGCGGTCGCCGCAGCCGGTGCTGCTGTGGTTGCACGGCGGCGCGTTCATCGGCGGGCATCTGCGTGACATCGAGTACGCGGCATCCGGGATCGCGGCCCGATCGCACATCACGGTGGTCTCGCTCAACTACCGGCTCGCGCCCGAGAACCCGTTCCCGGCGGGGCTGCTGGACGTTCACGAGACCCTGCGGTGGATTCGGGAGAACCTCGAGGGCGACGGCCGGGTCGCGGTCGGCGGGCAGAGTGCGGGCGCGGCGCTGGCGGCCGGCGCGTGCCTGCTCGCGCGGGACGAAGGCGCGCCGCTCCCCGATCGCCAGATCCTCTGCTACCCGACGCTCGACCTGCATCGGGACGCGGAGTGGTTCGAGTGGTACTTCCCGAAAGGTGACGTACCGGCGACCGCCGTTCCGCTGCGGGCCGAGTCCCTCGCCGGGCTTCCGCCCGCCCTCGTGCTCGCGGCCGGGCGGGACTGGTTACGCGACGACGCGCTCGCGTATGCGGCCCGGCTGGACGAGGCGCGCCTGGTCGAGTACGCGGACACGATGCACGCGTTCCTGAACTTCCCGGCCGCCCTGTCCGCCGGCCGGCATGCGGTCGAACTGATCGCCGCCGACCTGCGCAACAGCCTCCCTTGACCGGACCCGCGCCGGCCTCAGTGGTCGGCGCGGTGGATGAAGAAGCGGGCCGGGTTGCCGGCCGCGCGCGGGTTGGAGGCGAGCCAGCTCGCGAACGACTCCGGGTGGCGGCGTTCGAGTTCGTCCAGGTATGCGCGCCGTACGTCGATCATCGCCTGGCGCTGGTCGGCGCTCATCGGCCGCTGCAGCTGGCTGAAACTGCGCCGCCAGGCCAGGCACAGCTCCTCGTCGCTGAGCTCGCCGACGCTCCGCACCACGGCATGGACGAAACTCGGCATCGGCCACTCGGCGGGTGGCTCGACGGTGTTGCCGGCCAGCTCCCGGACCGCCTTCCGGGCCGGTTTGGGCACCGGCCTCCGCCAGGGCTTCCGGTGCCGGATCGATGCCTTGGGCAACTTGAGCGGGCGCGGGAGGCTCGGCACCGCCAGGCCCGGCCGCTCGGTCTGCCCGGTCCGCCCAGTCCGCTCAGTCCGCTCGGTCTGCCCGGAGCGGCCGGATCGCAGCCAGCCGACGACTGGTGGCGACACGCCCACGACGAGCAGGAGCAGCGTCACCGTCCGCATCCCGATCGCCGCGGCGTACCCGCAGATCGAGATCACGCCCAGTCCACCGAGCACCGCACCGCGCGGCACCGTGGACAGCAGGTCCGAGGACGGGAGTTCCCGGCCCAGACCGATACTCAGACACAGCGCTCCGGCTGTGAAGGCGGCCACGACGAAGACCGCCAGGTTGGTCGTCGGTGACACGAACACCAGCGCGGCAAGTACCCCGACGACCGCGAGCAGAATCACGGCTGCCCGCCAGATCCGCAGATATCGCAGCTCGACGTCCACCATGTTCACCCCAGTGCCCATCGGCCGGTCTCACAACCGGACCCGCAACGCTCCCCCCGCCAGTCCAGTGTTACTCGTTTCCGCGCCGCTTTGAAGCCACCGCGCACGGATTACCCGGTGCACCCGATCGACCGGAGGCGGTTCTGCAACCGGTTGCACTATCGTGGTCGCATGTCACCGCGTTCGCCCCGCCCGTCCGGGGTCACGATTCGCGACGTGGCGGCCGCCGCCGAGGTGTCGCGGTCGACGGTCTCGCGCGCGTTCACCCGGCCGCAGTTGCTCAGTCCAGAGACCGTCCAGCACGTCCGCGCGGTGGCCGCGCGACTCGGGTACGTCGGCAACCAGGCGGCGCGCGCGCTGTCGACCGGGCGGTTCGGGAACATCGCCGTCGTCGTACCGGACATCGCGAACCCGTTCTTCCCGCCGCTGGTGCGCAGCCTGCAACTGGCCGCGGAGGCCGCCGACCTCGCGGTGTTCCTCGGCGACTCCGACGAGTCCGCCGAGCGGGAGGCGAAGCTGATCGCGCGACTCGGCCCGCAGGTCGAGGGTTTCGTGCTCGCCTCGCCGCGGTTGTCGGAGGACCTGATCCGCGACCTCGCCGCGCACCGGCCGGTCGTCCTGGTGAATCGCGACCTGGACGGCATCCCGCGGGTGCTGATCGATTCGTCCGGCGGCATGACAGAGGCCGTGCTGTTGTTGCGGAAACTCGGTCACGAGCGGCTCGCGTACCTGGCCGGCCCGCGGGACTCGTGGTCGGACCAGCAGCGCCGCGCGGTGCTGACCCAGACGTCCGAGGCGGCCGGGCTGACGGTGGAGGTCATCGAGGTCGGCCGTCCGACCTATGCGGCCGGGCGGGACTCGGTCGCGGCGCTGGTCCGGTCCGGCGCGACGGCGGCGATCGCGTTCGACGACGTGGTCTCGCAGGGCGTGCTGGCCGGGCTCGAGGTGCGCGGCCTCTCGGTGCCCGGCGACTTCAGTCTGGTCGGCTGTGACGACACCCTCGCCCCACTGATGACCCCTGCCCTGACCAGCGTCTCCGCGGGTGCCGCGACGGCCGGTACGGCGGCCGCGAAACTGCTGGTCGACCTGCTGGAATCGACCGGGCCGGCCACCGGCCCGATCACGATCTCGACCCACCTGGTGACCCGCGCGACCACCGCCGCTCCGCCCCGGAACGCGCCGTGACGCGTTGACCTGCAACCGGTTGCATGCTGGAATCACCATCATGACCCGCATCGCCATCGCCGGCGCCGCCCATCCGCACGTCGCCTACGCGACCGCGGAGGTCGACCAGGTCGCGGAGTTCGAGCTGGTCGCGGTCGCGGATCCGTCCCACGCGACCGCCGAGCAGTGGGCCGCGCCGTACGGCGCGGCGGTGTTCACCGACCACCGGCAGATGCTCGCCGCGGCGAAGCCCGACGTGGTCATGGTCGCGGGGATCTACGGCGACCGCGGCCGGGTCGTGGTCGACGCGCTCGAGGCCGGTTGTCAGGTGATCGCCGACAAGCCGCTGTGCACGACGCTCGAGGATCTCGACGCGATCGCCGAGGCAACCCGCCGCACCGGCCGCCATGTCACGCTGCTGCTCGAGAAGCGGTACTACCCGGTGACGCTGGCTGCCCTGGAGATCGCGGACCGGCTCGGCACGATCCATGGCGTCACGTCGTCCGGCCCGCACAAACTGAACCGGCCGACCCGCCCGGACTGGTTTTTCGACCGCGCCCGGTACGGCGGGATCCTGAACGATCTCGCTGTCCACGACATCGACGCCGCGCTGCTGTTCACCGGTCTGACCGGCGGCAGCGTGAGCGGTTCGACCGTGGGCAGTTCGTACGGCGTGGCGACCCTGAGCGGACCCGGCGCGCTCGTGACCGCGGGCGTGGACTGGATGACGCCGGCCGGATCGCCTGTGCACGGCGACTACCGGATGAAGCTGGTCGGCACCGAGGGCACCGCCGAGCTGCTCTGGGCCCGGAACCGGCTCGTCCTCACCACCACCGAGCTGGCGCCGCACGACGTACCGTTGCCGACCGGCTTCCGCCCGGCCGAGCTTCCCCTGCAGGCGCTTGCTGCAGGCAACGAGCCGGACATCACCACCGAGCGCGGCCTGCTGGCCACGCGGCTCGCCCTGCTCGCGCAACGGTCCGCCGAGACCGGCGGCGCACCGATCCCGTGGACGGCAGCTCAGACAACTGCACAGACAGCTGAAGAAACGACCGACTGAAGAGAGGTTCTATGCGTTTCGCGCTCATCGGAGCCGGTGTGATCGGCGCCGTGCACGCTCGCCTTGTCGACACCCTCGGCGAGGAGGCGGTGCTGGCCGCCGTCGTCGACCAGAACCTCGAGCGCGCCGGCGAGCTCGTCGCGCAGTACGGCGGCCGCGCCTACGCGACACCGGCCGAGGCCTACGCGGCGGAAGAGATCGACGCGGTCGCGATCTGCCTGCCCAGCGCGCTGCATGCCGACGTCGCGATCGAGGCGCTGCGTGCGGGCAAGCACGTGATCGTGGAGAAGCCGGTGGACATCACGCTCGCCGCGGCCGATCGGCTGATCGACGTGCAGCGGGAGACCGGGCTGACGGTGTCGGTGATCAGCCAGCGGCGGTTCCAGCCGCCGGTCGCGCAGATCCGCGCCGCGATCGACGGCGGCGCGCTCGGTCGGGTGACCTCGGGGATCGCCGAGTCGGCGTTCTTCCGGCCGCAGTCGTACTACGACGGCGACGACTGGCGCGGCACGCTGGCTGTCGACGGCGGCGGCGCGCTGATGAATCAGGGCATCCACGCGCTCGACCTGCTGGTCTGGATGCTCGGCCGCCCGGTCCAGGTCAGCGCGCAGACCGGCCGGCTCGCGCACGAAGGCATCGAGGTCGAGGACCTCGCGGGCGCGTCGATCCGCTTCGAGAGCGGGGCGATCGGGCTGATGCTCGCCAGTACGGCGGCGTACCCGGGCCGCCCGGTGCGGCTGACGGTGCACGGCGATCAGGGGACGGCGATCCTCGACGACGACCAGCTCGCGTACTTCGCGGCCGCGGACGCCGGCGCACCCGAGGCGCCGGTGGTCGACGGGCCGGACGGCTGGGGTCCGACCCAGGTCGCGCACCTGGCGCAGTACCGCGACTTCATCGCCGCCGTCCGCGACGGCCGGCCGCCGGCGGTGACACTGCAGGACGGCCGCCGCTCGCTGGCGACCGTCCTCGCCGTCTACGAGTCCGCCCGCACCGGGCAACCGGTCGAACTGAAGGAGCCCTGATGACCCGGCGCGTCGCCCTCGTCGGCACCGAGAACAGCCACGCCGACCACATCATCGAGCACCTGAACGTCCATCCGGTCGACGGCAGCACGCGCATCGTGGCGCTGGTCGGGCCGGACGACGAACGCAATCGCAAGCTGGCCGACGCCGGTGGCATCTCGCAGCTGGTGCCGACGACGACCGATCTGCTCGGCAGCGTCGACGCGCTGATCGTCACCAGCCGCGACGGCGCCCTGCACCGTGAGCACGCCGTACCGTTCCTCGAGGCGCGCGTTCCGGTGTGGGTGGACAAGCCGCTGGCCGCGAGTACGGCGGATGCGCGGGCGATCCTGGACGCGGCGCAACGCGGCGGTGCGCCGGTGACGTCGTACTCCGCGGTGCGCTGGGTGCCGGACGCGGACGCACTCGCCGCTGCCGAGGTGGGTGAGCTGCAGGCGGTGACCGTGACCGGGCCGGCCGATCCGGACAGTGAGTACAGCGGGATCTTCTTCTACGGCATCCACGCGGCCGACGTGGCGCAGCGGCTGGTTCCGGGCGAACCGGGTCCGGTGACGGTGGAGCGCGTCGGATCGACCGTGGTAGCTCGCTACCGGACCGGCGACGTACTCGTGACGCTGCAACTGGTGAAGCCGACCGGCGACGGGCGGGTGCCGTTCCACGCGGAGGTGGTCGGCCGCACCGGACTGCTCAGCCACGACATCGGGCTGTCCTCGGACTACGTACTCCCCGGCCTCAAGATCTTCCTCGACATGCTCGACACCGGGAAGGCACCATTGGACGACGCCACAATGCTGGCGCCGATCACCGTCCTCGAGCAGATCCGCAAGGTTACATAGAGCTGCAGATGTCCCACGCTGCTTGGCGAAGCAGGGCCGCGGTCTCGGCGTCGAGACCCTTGACCGGGGTGTCGATGCCGACCGGGTCCGCTTCGAGCAAGGCGATCAGGAACACGCAGGCGGCGAGGTAGCTCCCGGCGAGCGCCGGATGGCTGTTGTCGGCATCGTGCAGCGCGGGCTCGTCGTACCGCTCGAAGAAGCGTTCCCACACCATGCCGACCGGTACGAGCGTCGCACCGAGCTCCACTGCGGCGGCGCCGTACGCGTCGGTCAGTGCCTGCTGGGTCTCCGGGGCGTTGCGGCGGGCCCAGGTCAGGTACAGCGCGGTGCGTGCGCCGGCGGCGCTGATCGCCTCGCCGAAGTCACGGGCGCTCGCGCGGAAGCGGTCCGGGCTCTTGATCGGCAGCGTGCTCTGCTCCTGCAGTACGACGGTGTCGTAACCGCCGGTCGCGATGTCGTCGAGGGCCTTGCCCGCGTTGAGATGCTGCCGCAGCGACGCCCCACCGGCCGAGATGAGCTTCGACTCGACCGTGAGGTCCCGCGCGGCGGCCAGGCTCTTGATCAGGCCGGGCAGGTTGTTCCGCGCCGTGAAGCTGTTACCCACGAACAAGATCCGCAAGCCATGGACCGTACTACTTCCGCAGGCGAGGGGGATTCGGTTTGACCGCGAGCCTCGCGCGGAGGTTGGGTTGCCCAGTGAGTGAACTGCGGATCGTGCCGGTCGCCGACGACCGGACGCTGCTCGACTGGCAGCGCGTGCACAACGAGATCATCCCGACCGCCCCGCTGTCCGTCGACGAGATCCGCGAGCGCTCGACGCGGAACGTGCTCGAGGTGGCCTACGACGGTGACGTGCTGGTCGGCTGCTCCACCGTCCGACCGCCGTCGGAGGAGAGCGCGGCGGCGGTCGTGATCGCCCGGGTGCTCCCGGCCTACCGGCGACGTGGTTTCGGTACGGCGATCTACGAGCACTGCCTACGCCGCGGGCGGAAGCTCGGCGACGGGATCGAGACGCACATCCTGAGCAGCAACACCGACGGCGTACGGTTCGCGAAGGCCCACGGTTTCGTCGAGGTCGAGACGTACCTGTTGCCGGGCGACACGATTCCGTTCCTCCACCTACGACTGAGCGAGTGACGCATGCGCTTCTCGATCAACATCCCGAACTTCGGCGACTTCGCGGACGCCCGGACCGTAGCCCGGGTGGCGACGGCGGCCGAGGAGGCCGGCTGGGACGGCCTGTTCCTGTGGGACCACGTGGTGCACAGCAAGGAGCGGCGGCGCGGGCAGCCGTTCGGCGACCCGTGGATGCTGATGACCGCGGCAGCGCTCGCGACCTCGCGGATCAAGCTCGGTCCGCTGGTCACGCCGATCGCGCGGCGCCGGCCCGAGCAGCTCGCCCGGCAGGTCGCCACACTCGACGGGCTGAGCGGCGGCCGGGTGATCTTCGGCGCCGGACTCGGCGGACCGATCGACGACGAGTTCGGCAGCTTCGGCGACGAGACCGACCCGAAGGTGCTGGCCGCGCGGCTGGACGAGGGCCTCGACCTGCTGACGGCGTACTGGTCCGGCGAACGCGTGCACCACAGCGGCGCGCACTACCGGGTCGACGACGTCGAACTGCTGCCCGCGACGGTGCAGCAGCCGCGGCCGCCGGTGTGGATCGCCGGGTACTGGCCGCGCAAGGCCCCGATGCGCCGGGCCGCGCGCTGGGACGGCGCCGTACCGCTGTTCGCGTCCGCGAATCACGGCGAGGCACCGCCGGTCGACGAACTGCGGGACCTGATCGCATTCATCGGCGAACAACGCGCCGGCCGCGATGCGACGTACGACGTGATTGTCGGCGGGATCAGCCCGGGCGATCCGGCCCAGGCCCGCGCCCTGATCGAGCCGCTCGCCGAGGCCGGGGCGACCTGGTGGGACGAGCGGCAGCTCATCGGCGGCAGCGACTTCTACCGGCTCGACCCGATCCTACGTCGGATCGAGCAGGGCCCGCCACACCTCGGCTGAGCCGCCGCGACGCCGATTAAGCTGGCGGGCATGAGCGACGAGCACCCGGCCTGCTGCGCGCCCGCACGAGCCTTGACCCCGCTCGACCTCCCGCTCCCGCCACCTACCTCAGCCGGATCACCGGGCGAGCATCGAGTCGAGCAGGTCGTGCTCGGCGGCGGCTCGTTCGCGATGGGCAACACCCACGGCGACGAGAACGCCGCCGACGGCGAAACGCCGGTCCACGACGTCGAGGTCGCGCCGTTCAGCATCGACGCGACCAGCGTGACGAACGCCGACTTCGCGCGCTTCGTCGACGCGACCGGGTACCGGACCGAGGCGGAGACCTTCGGGTTCTCCGCCGTGTTCCACCTCGCGCTGGCCGCCGAGCCGGACGAGGTGATGGGCCCGGCGGCCGGTACGCCGTGGTGGGCCGGCGTCCGCGGCGCCGACTGGCGGCATCCCGGCGGCTCCCGCTCCGACCTGGACGGGCTCGACGACCATCCCGTCGTGCACATCAGCTGGAACGACGCCGTCGCGTACTGCAAGTGGGCCGGCCGACGGCTGCCGACCGAGGCCGAGTGGGAGTACGCCGCCCGCGGCGGACTCGGGAACGCCCGGTACCCGTGGGGCGACGACCTGCTCGACGACGACGGCCAGTGGCAGTGCAACATCTGGCAGGGCGAGTTCCCGGGGACCAACACCGAGGAAGACGGGTACCTCACCACTGCTCCGGTCCGGACGTTCCGGCCGAACGGGTTCGGGTTGTGGCAGATGGTCGGGAACGTCTGGGAGTGGTGCGCCGACTGGTTCGGTCCGCGGTACTACAAGTTCTCCCCCACCGAGAACCCGCAGGGCCCGTCGCTCGGTGCGGCGCGGGTGATCCGCGGTGGTTCGTACCTGTGCCACGACTCGTACTGCAACCGCTACCGCGTCGCCGCCCGCTCGTCGAACACGCCGGACTCGTCGATGGGCAACGCCGGCTTCCGCACCGTCGGTCTGCAGCCGTAACGCCGTCAGTCCTGAGCGGGGACAGGTTCCGGCGCGCGCAATCCTGGTGTCGTTCCGGCCACCGCTGCGACGGCGGCGACACAGAGCAGCGCACCTGACGCCAGTGCGGCGACCGGCGACGTCAGTTGAGCGACCACGCCGCCGCGCAGGTTGCCGAGGTCCGGTCCCGCCGAGCCGACGATCTGCTCGGCGGCGCTGACCCGCCCGAGCAACTCGGTCGGCGTGTGCAACTGGACGATCGTGCCGCGCGAGACAACCGCGACGGTATCCGCTGCGCCCGCGAAGGCGAGGCAGACCAACGCGACCCACGCCCACGGCGAGAACGCGAACAGCAGCAGCGCGATCCCCCACGCGGCCGAGCCGCACAACATCACCAGCCCGTGCCGTGGCAGCCGGGTGAACGAGCCGGAGAACACCGACGCGGCCACGCCACCGACGGCGATCGCGGTCAGGAACAGGCCGAGTGTCCGCGGATTGTTGCCGAACCGCTCCGCGTTGATCACCGGGAACAGGCTGATCGGCATCGACAGCACGGTTGCCGCCAGATCGGTGATCAGCGCACCCCTGATCACCGGCGTCGCGGTGATGAACACCAACCCGTCCCACACCCCGCGCAACCCCGGCTTGGCGGTGGTCTCCAGGCGCATCGCCGGCAGGCCGAGGACGCCGTACAGCGCGGCGAGGAAGGTGACCGCGTCGACGAAGTAGCAGACACCGACACCCCACGCGCCGATGATCACGCCGCCGAGCGCGGGGCCGAGCAGCATCGCGCCTTGGAATCCGATCCGGTTGAGCGCGAGGCCGGCAGCCAGCTGATCACGCGTCAGCAGTTGCGGCAGCACGGTCCGCGCCACCGGTCCGGCCGCCGCGCCGAGGGCGGACTGGACCGCGACGAGCGCCAGCAGGACGCCGACCAGAACCCGGCCGACGGCCAACTGGCTCGCCATGACGGTTGCCGTGAGCAACTGCCCGATCGTGGTGACGAGGTAGATCCGGCGCCGTTCGAACCGGTCGACGAGCGCGCCGGCGAACAGCCCGAGCACGATCAGCGGCAACGCCTGCGCGAGGCCGACCGCACCGGTCCAGGCGGGGCTCGCGGTCTGGTCCCAGACCTGGAACATCACCGCGACGAAGGTCAACTGGCCGCCGAACGCCGACAGCACCTGACCGATCCACAGCCGCCGGTACGTCGGTACGCGCAGCGGGCTGAGATCGATGAACGCGCGCTTCACCGCAGCTTCTCCGCGATGCGGTCGTGAAAGCCTTTGCGGGCCAGGGCTTCCTCGACATCACGGACGACCTGGCTCATCGGGTACGGCAGCTCGGCCTCGAGCTCGGCGATCGCGGCCTCGGTGGCTCGCCACTCTGCGGCCAGCAACTCGACGAGCTTCTTGGACTTGGCGGTGAGCGTGACCCGCTTGCTCCGCGCGTCCGCGCCCGGCACGGTCCGCACCAGACCTGCGGACCGCATCGCGGCCACCTTCTGACTGAGCGCCGAATGCGTCCGCCCGACCGCGTCGGCCAGCTCGGTGATCGTCAGCGGGCCTCTGAAATGCAACTGCAGCAGCTCCCGGACGTACGTCGGCTTGAGCCCCTCGATGCCCCGCTCGGCGTAGATCCGCCCGATCTCGCCGTCCATCCGGGCCAGCAACTCGTGCAACGGCCGCCACAAACTCTGCTCGCTGGGATCCTCCATGGGCCGATCATAACAGCACTTATATAAGTGCTGTTAGATTTGGTTGATGCGTCTGATGCATCAAATCCGGGAGAAAGATTCATTGGACCGACGGCGGCGGGGCTGGTTGGGTCGGGGGTATGGAAATGCGCACGTTGGGAAGAGCTGGGATCGAGGTCAGTCCGGTCGGCTTCGGCTGCTGGGCGATCGGGGGGCCGTTCAGCACGCCGGGTGGGGAGCCGCTCGGTTGGGGTGAGGTCGACGACGAGGAGTCGGTGCGGGCGATCCGGCGGGCGGTCGAGCTCGGGGTGACGTTCTTCGACACCGCCGACGTGTACGGCGCCGGCCACAGTGAACGCGTACTCGGCAAGGCGCTCGAAGGAATCCGCGACCAGGTGGTGATCGCCACCAAGTGGGGCAACACGTTCGACGAGGCCACCCGGGTGATGCACCACCAGGACACATCACCGGAGTACGTCCACAAGGCCGTCCGGGCCTCCCTCGAACGGCTGAACACCGACTACGTGGACCTCTACCAACTGCACTGTGACACCACGGACGAGATCGCACTGCCGCTGCGCGAGGCCTGCGAGGAACTGATCCGCGAAGGGCTGATCCGGGCGTACGCGTGGAGCACCGACACCGTGCACAGCGCGGCGCTGTTCGCCCAGGGCGAGCACTGCGCCGCGATCCAGCACGAGGCGAGCGTCCTGCACGACGCGCCGGCAATGTTCGCGCTGTGCGAGCGCGAGAACCTGGCGAGCATCAACCGGACCCCGCTCGGGATGGGCATCCTCGGTCGTCGCGACGAGAAGACGCCGGCCACCGGCGCGGACATCCGGACGCTGCCACCGGCCTGGCTGCGGTACTTCGACGAGGGCGGCAAGCCCGCGGCAGAGTGGTGGGAGAAGGTGTCCGCGATCCGCGACGTCCTGCAGAGCGACGGACGGACGCTCGCCCAGGGCGCCCTCGCCTGGCTGTGGGCGCGCAGCCCGCGGACCGTCCCGATCCCCGGCTTCCGGACCGTCGCCCAGGCCGAGGAGAACGCCCGCGCGGTCGAGTTCGGTCCGCTGAACGCTGCACAGCTGCAGCAGATCACCGAACTCCTGCAGTAGACCGACCACCTCGCGGCCAGTTTCGGCGGTGATCCCGCCGAGGCGCTCTTACGCTCCCCCGTGCGAACCCCCCACCCCCGCACGGGGGAGCTCCCGCAGAGAATCCGCAGCAGGCAACCCCGCCTCCAGATGGGCAACTCTCCACCTCGACGGGCAACCCCCCAACTCGACAGGCATCACGCCCCCACGGAAGCCGTCTTAGGAGAGTTATCGCCTCGAAGTAGGAGGTATTTCTCCCGCCATACGCCGAAAACCCTCGTTTGATCGAGCACGGCAGGAAACGGGAGCGACGGGCCACCCCTCCCCTCGGCACAACCCTCCAGGCGAGTGGGCAACCCCTCAAGTGGAGGGTTGCCCACTCACAATTCCAGGGGGCAACCCTCCACTTCAGTGGGCAACCCCTGGACGTGGGCATGGACCGACGTCGGCGTGGCGTGCGGCGTGGCGTGCGGCGTGGCACGGCATGGCATGGCACGGCATGGCGTGACGCGGAGGGCGCAGGGCTCTTGTCAGCGTGGGTGGTTTATCGATATATCTTGACCTGTGCGACGCGGACGAGGTTCAGCGGGTCGTGCCGCGGAGCACCAGCCGGGCGGGCACGACGATTTCCTTCGGCTCGCCGCCGGCGTGGTCCAGCTGGGCGGTGAGCAGCGTGGTGATCGCGTCGGCCATCTCGTCGTGCCCCGGGTTCACCGTGGTCAGCGCCGGGACGAGGTACGCCGCCTCGTCGATGTCGTCGAAGCCGACCACCTGGACGTCCTCCGGCACCCGCAGGCCGGCGTCGGCAAGTGCCCGCAGTACGCCCATCGCCACCACGTCCGTGAGCGCGAACACCGCGTCGAACGCGATCCCGCGCGAGCGCAGTACGCCGATCGCGTCGTACCCGTCGCGCAGCCCGAAGGAGCAGCGCACGTTCAGCTCCGGATCGACCGGGACGCCGGCGTCGGCGTGCGCGAGCGCGTAGCCCTCGGCGCGGAGCGCGGGCATTGTCGCCGTACCGCCTGGGTCGCCGCCGATCATCGCGATCCGGCGCGCGCCGGTGGCGAGCAGGTGCCCGACCGCCTGGCGGGTGCCGTCGACGTTGTCCATCATCACGTGGTCGAAGCGCGACGGCAGCGCCCGCTCCCCGATCATCACCACCGGCGCGTCGGTGCGCAGCTGGCCGAGTTCGGCCGGGTCGATGTCGACGATGCTGAGGATCAGACCGTCGTACATCCGCAGCCGGGAGAAGGCGACCGCCTCCAGTTCGCCTTCGCGGCTGGCGCCGGTCCGTTCGGTGACGATGCGCAGGCCGTGCGCCTCGAACCGGTCGGCGAGGCGGGCGGCCAGCTGGGCGAAGTACGGGCGTTCGAGTTCGGGAACCGCCAGGCCGATCACGCCGGTGCGGCCCGCGCGCAGGTGCCGGGCCGCGAGATTCACCTGGTATCCGAGCTCGCCGATCGCCGCCAGCACGCGTTCGCGCGTCTCCGCACCGACGCGCGGGCGGCCGTTGATCACGTTCGAGACCGTCATCGTCGACACCCCGGCGACCCGGGCGACATCGGCCATCGTCACCACGCCGGACGGCTTCCCCATGGGGCCACTGTAGAGAACCAGGAGGGCTTTGATGCCTGAAGCACGGGTCGTGATCGACCTCGACGTCCCCGGACCGACCATCAGCCGGCACCTGTACGGCCACTTCGCCGAGCACCTCGGCCGCTGTATCTACGGCGGTTTCTACGTCGGCGAGGACTCCGGCATCCCGAACGAGCGCGGGATCCGGCTGGACGTCGTCGAGGCGCTGCGGGCGCTGAACATCCCGAACCTGCGCTGGCCGGGCGGGTGTTTCGCCGACGAGTACCACTGGAAGGACGGCATCGGCCCGAAGGCGGACCGGCCGTCGATGGTGAACACCCACTGGGGCAACGTCGAGGAGAACAACCATTTCGGCACCCACGAGTTCATGGCGTTGTGCGAGCTGCTGGGCGCGGCGCCGTACGTGAACGGCAACGTGGGCAGCGGGACCGTACGCGAGATGAGCGAGTGGGTCGAGTACCTGACCCGCGACGGCGACAGCCCGATGGTGCGGCTGCGCAAGGCGAACGGGCGCGACGAGCCGTGGCAGGTGCCGTTCTGGGGCATCGGCAACGAAGCCTGGGGCTGCGGCGGGAACCAGCGGGCGGAGGCGTACGCCGATCTCGCCCGGCAGTACGCGACGTTCCTGAAGGACCACGGCGACAACAAGCTGTACCGGATCGCGGCCGGCGCCTCGAACGACGATCTCGCCTGGACCGAGGCGCTGCTGAAGGCGGTCAGCTGCCTCGGCTGCGGGCGCGACCCGAAGAACATCTTCCAGGCGATCTCCGTGCACTACTACACGATCGCCGGCACCTGGGAGAACAAGGGCAGCGCCACCGAGTTCGGCATCGACGACTACTACCGGACGATGGCGAAGGCGCAGGACATCGAGCGGATCATCCGCGCGCACTCCGCGCTGATGGACGCGTACGACCCGGAGCGGAAGATCGGCCTGGTCCTGGACGAGTGGGGCACCTGGTGGGACGTGGAGCCGGGGACGAACCCTGGCTTCCTGTACCAGCAGAACGCAATGCGCGACGCGCTGGTCGCGAGCCTGCACTTCGACGTGTTCCACCGGCACGCGGAACGGTTGGTGATGGCAAACATCGCACAGACCGTCAATGTGTTGCAGGCGATGCTGCTGACTTCCGAGGACGGCGGATTGGTGCGAACGCCGACGTACCACGTGTTCGAGATGAACAAGGGCCATCAGGACGCCGCCGCCTTGCCGGTGCACGTCCTGGACATGCCGTCGTGCTCCGTCGACGACACCGAGATTTCGTTGCTGTCTGCATCGGCGTCGGTGAAAGACGGGCGCGCGCTGGTGTCGCTCAGCAACCTCGACGCCGAGACGGCACTGGACGTCGTGCTGGACCTGCGCGGCGAGTCGTCCTGGGAGTCGTCGGGGCGGTTGCTGACGGCATCGAAACCGCAGGCGTACAACTCGGCCGCCGCGCCGGACGCGGTGGCTCCGGTCCCGCTCACGGTGGAGCCGGAGCCGCGCGGCCTGCGGGTGAGCCTGCCGCCGCATTCGTTCGCGACGGTCAGTCTGGTGTTGTGACCGCGATCTGGAACTCGTGCACCCAGTTCGCCGGGTCGTTCTCGTCGAACTGGAGTGTCACTTCCCGGGCATACCCCTGGCTGCGGTAGCCGTTGTCCTCGATCCACCGGGCCAGCGTCTGCATGCTGCGATCGGCCTCCATCATGTCGCCCTGGTGGACGATGGTGGCGGCCTGGTCCAGCTCCGGGAGCTCGAGGAACTCGAGGTCCGCCGCCGTACCGGCTTCGGCAGGTACGGCGGCGTGCACGCGGATCGTGTCGTTCTCGGCGTCCTCGTAGTACGCGATCGGTGCACCGGACGGGTTGACCCCGGCTTTCCAGAGCCGTTCGAAGACCTGGCCGAACAACGGCTGGAGCACCGGGCCGATGTCGGCACCGTCGTAGCTCGGTGAGATCGCGGACAGCTCGGCGACCCGGAGCGGGGCGATGCGTTTCAGGATGACGTCGTCAGTCGGCATGTGACCCTCTTTCTCGATGAGCCGGAGCCTTGCCTCGACGCTCGTCAGGCGCGCTGTGCTGCGGGCCAGTTCGTCCTCCAGTTGCGCCTGGCGCATCCGCAGCATGCCGCGCAGTTCCTCGGCGGACAGCTTCGCGTCGACGATCTCCCCGACCTGCTGCAGGCTGAACCCGAGGTCCTTGAGCGCCACGATCCGGTTGAGCCGGCTGAACTGGTCGGCCGAGTAGTACCGGTAGCCGGTGACCTGATCGACCACGGCCGGCCGGAGCAGCCCGAGCGCGTCGTAATGCCGCAACATCCGCGCCGACACCTGCCCGAACGCCGCAAAGTCTCCGATGGTGAACATGCAGCCACCTTCCGGGTTGACACGGTGTCAAGGTCAAGGACGCATTGGTTGCAGCTCAGCTGGGGAGGGTGCCGCGGACGACGCTGTCGCGGGAGTGGGCGGGGTTGCCGTCGTTCGGCTCGAGGGAGACGTCGACGATCCGGTAGCCCTCGGCGGTCGCGTTGTCGGGGATCCGGAACGTGCCGCCGGTCGCCGGGTCGAGGACGCCGAGCGAGACCATCCGTTCGCCGTCGGCGTTGATCAGCCAGAGCTCGAAGTACCCGTCGCCGGCGTCGAGTCCTTCGACCGAGACCTGCAGCTCGTTGCCGGACTGGATGAGGTCCGCCGTACCGCCACCGCTCTTCCCGGGCAACGGTTCCAACTGCACGACGGCCACCGGTTGCGTGGTCTTGTCGTCCCTGTCCAGCACTTGCGCCGCGCCGAGGCCGATGCCGATCCCGGCGATCACCGCCACGCCGGCGGCCAGCGCCAGCATGCCACGGCCGTACCGCCGGCCCTGCGCCGCGGCGGTTTGCTGCTGGGTACTTGGGGAATCGAGGCCGAGTTCGGTCGTGATGCCGGACCAGACGGCCGTCGACGGCGTCGAGAGTTCCGGGACCTCGCGCAGCTCGCCGCTGAGCGCGCGGAGTTCGGACAGGGCGGCCCGGCATTCGGCGCAGGTCGCGAGGTGGTCAGCCGCGTCCGGGTCGGGATCGGTTCCCTCCAGCGCCCATTGGGCCAGGAGTTCCTCGTCAAGATGCGTCACTGTTCACCTCCTTCAAACGGTCCCGCAAGGACAGTAGGCCACGCCGCGCGTGACTCTTCACTGTGCCGAGCGGAAGGTTCAGCCGCTCCGCGATCTGCGGATACGACTGGTCTTCGTAGAACGCGAGCCGCAGAATCGTCCGCCGCGGCTCGCCGATGCGGTCGAGTTCGTCGGCCAGCAGCACGCGGTCCACGAGCTGGTCGTCGACGGTCGCCCGCACCGCCGTACCCTCCCCCACGGCCGCCGCGTTACGGCGGTCTCGATTGCGCGCCTCGAGCCGGTCCGCGATCCGGTGCCTGGCGATCCCGGTCAGCCAGGACCCCAGCGCACCGGACGCCGGATCGAACGTCTGCCGCCCCCGCCACGCCGACACGAACACCTGCTGGGTCACATCCTCCGCATCGCCCCGGTCACCGAGTCCTCGCAGCGCCAGCGTGTAGACCAGCCGCGACCAGCGCCGGTACGCGGCCGCGAGACTGTCCTCGCGTCCCGCGGCGAAGCCCTCGGCGATCTCGGCCGGCGTGGGTTCGCCGGCAATGCTGGTCACGGCAGCGACTCTAGCCCGGCCGTTGGCCGTCCCATCAGATGCGCGCGGCACCGACGACCAGGTTCTGCTGATATCCACCGTTGTCCGGATCATAGGGTCCGCCACACGTCACGATCCGGAGCCTGGGCGTTCCGCTCCGATCGAACACGTCCGCGAGGGCCAGCCGATGCTTGTCGACCTCACGGACCGAGTCGACACGGTACGTCGTCGTGCGTCCGCCGTACGACGTGATCCGGACGAGCTGCCCCGCCCGGAGTTTGCGCAGCCGGACCAGCGGCCCGACACCGTACTCCTTGCTGTCGAGATGGCCGCCGAGAACCACCGAACCCTCCGGGTTCGCGGGCGCTGGGCCGAAGCGGTACCAGCCGATGACGGCTGGGTTCGGCGGGAGTTCCATCTGGCCGTCGGCGGCCACGCCGACCGCGCGGATCGGGATGTCGATCCCGACGGACTGAACCATCAAACGGGTCGGCGCCGCCGCCTCGCCCGCTGGTGCCGCCGGGATGCCTGCGTCGTGCGATCGCACCGCTGCCGACGGCACGCTCGTTGGCAGGCCCGACGATTTCACCGTTGGCACGGCCGACGTACGCGCTGTCGACGGTGCGGCGTCCGCTGGTGCGCCGTCTCCCGGCCCGGCTGCGGGCGAGGTGGACCCGCAGCCGGGAATCGCGAGCAGTGCGGCCGCCACGAGGACGACTACACGACGTTTCTGGGTCACGATCGGGTCCGGACCGCCGCCGTACCACCGCCGAGCAACGCGAGCATGAGCACCGCGACCGCCACCGCCGGCCACACCGGCAGGTCCTGCTGCGCCGCCTGGCCGCCGGTCCCACCCGGCACGCCGGACGGGTTCCCGTGCAGACCGGAGATCGTCTGGACCGCGAGCTTCAGGTTCTTGTCAGCCGCACTACCCCACGCGTACACGATCGTGTTCGTGCCTTCCTTCAAATCGACGTCGGCCGGGCCGAGCGCGACGGTCGACGTACCGGCGAGCACGACGTCCGCCTTCACGGTTCCGGCCGGCAGATCGGCCTTCGCCTCCTTGGGATTCGTCAGCCCGGTGAACACCGGCTTGCCACCCGCCCGTACGTCGACCGCCGGCGCGGCCGCCGTGTGCCGGACCGTGATCCGCGCCTGCCCGGCGGCCAGCTTCGACGTGTCATTGACGTACGGCGTCAGCACCGGCTTGCCCGACGCATCGAGATGCGCGACCACGGTGACGTTGGCACCGCCCGGGACCGCGACGTCGTTCGCCTGAATCAGCGCGGCGGTCTTGCCGGCCGCGGTGACCTTGAGGTCGTACTCACCCTCGGGCAGCTTCAACGGATCGGTCAGCGTGCCCGGCTTGAAGTTCGTGAGCAACTTCTGCCCGTTGGCGTACACATCGACGGTCGCCCCCGGAACCCCGTGCAGAACGGAAACGGTGGCGCTCGCGGCCGGCGCCGCCTGAGCCGCCGCCACCGGCCCCCCGGCAAGCAACAGACCTGCACTGACCACTGCAACAGCCTTGCGAACAGCCATCGGAACTCCTCCTACAGTCGGTTGTTGTCTGCTACTTCCGCCCCAACAACCCCCGCGGATGCACCCGACCCGAAGTTCCTCCCAAATCTTTCCGCCGCGCAGCGAGTCGTGATGAATGGCTCAGCTTCCACCGTGCAGTGGTGGTCGGTAGCCGCGAAAGGCAAGCCGGGCCGGACGACGCGGGCGACGCCGGCGACGCCGGTGACGCCGGCGATGCGGGCGACGTCGGTGACGCCGGTGACGCGGGCGATGCGGGCCCAGGGTTTCGAGACCGTGGATCAAAGGAGGGTTTTCCACCGTACGACGCCTAAAATCCTCCATCGTCGCGTCGAAAACCCTCCTCAAAGGGATCCAACGGACTGCTCCGCCGACGCCGGTACGCGTCACGGCACGTGCGGCGGACGGGCGTCTCGGAGCCAGGTGGTCAGGCGGTCACGGCAGGTGCGACGAGGCCGGCGTCTCGGAGCCAGGTGGTCAGGCGGTCACGCGGGTGCGGCGGTCGCGGACTGCGGCGAGGGTGATGGTGGTGGCGAGCAAGGCGACGCCGCCGGCCAGGAAGCCGGTGACGAGGATCGTGCGGCTGTCGAGGCGGGCGTCGCATTGCATGGGGGTGATGCCCTTG
Organism: Kribbella sp. NPDC048915; assembly: GCF_040649595.1. Lineage (NCBI taxonomy): Bacteria > Bacillati > Actinomycetota > Actinomycetes > Propionibacteriales > Kribbellaceae > Kribbella > Kribbella sp. NPDC048915. The sequence continues at coordinate 27,734 of NZ_JBEZFT010000006.1, forward strand.
TCAGGCTGGAACACCGAACCACAACTGTCCCGGCCGGCCTGAACCGGGCGTACGGCGAGCACGATGCCGACGATCAGCAGGACCGCACCCACCGCGCCGATGACCTTGTTCAGCACCGGCCGCCCTCTCGGGCAAACCAGCCGGAGTTCGCCAGCCCGGAGTTCGCCAGCCCGGAGTTCGTCAGCCCGGAGTTCGTCAGCACCGACCGCGAACGGCGGCTCAGTTCCGACATACGCACCCTCACGCTCCTTGACGGCTGGCTGGATTTGATCAAATCTAACGCAGCTAGCAGCGAGGTCTGAAGTCGGGCAGTATCCCGACTTCGAATCTTCACTCACTTCTAACGCACTCCGAGTCCCATCGGTTCAGTATCCGAAACATCCTCACCTTCACCCGCCACCGACCTCACCCGGCACCGCCCTCACCACGCCGCCTCACCACGCCGCCGCAGCACACCGCCCTCACCACGCCGCCTCACCACGCCGCCGCAGCACACCGCCCTCACCACGCCGCCTCACCACGCCGCCTCAGCACACCGCCCTCACCACACCGCTCTCACCCACCGCCTTCACCACACTCAACGGGCCTCACCGCCGTACGTCGCTCGTCGCTCGGGGAGGGCGACCAACGAGCCGCTGGTGCGGCTGTGGGCCAGGGCGGTGAGGGCTTGGTCGACCTGGGTGAAGGGGACGGTGGTGATGTGAGGGCGGACGGGGAGGCGGGCGATGAGGCGGAAGAGTTCTTCGCCGTCTCGGCGGGTGTTGGAGGTGACGCTGCGGAGGTCGCGTTCGTGGAAGAGGTGGCGTTCGTAGTTCAGCGCCGGTACGTCGGACAGGTAGATGCCCGCGACCGCAACGGTCCCGCCCGGTCGGACCGCCTCGAGTGCGTACGGCACGACCTCGCCGGCCGGTGCGAACACAATCGCCGAGTCCAGCGGGGCCGGCGGCCGATCCGTCGTCCCGCCGACGAACGCGGCACCCAACTCACGCGCCAGCGCGCGGTTACCCTCACCGCGCGACATCACGAACAGCTCAGCGCCCTGCGCCGCGGCGATCTGCGCGGTCAGGTGTGCGCTCGACCCGAACCCGTAGATCCCGAGCCGGCCACCCGGCGGCAGGTTCGCACGAAGGAGCGACCGGTACCCGATGATGCCGGCGCACAACCACGGCGCGAGCTCCGCCGCGGGGCGATCGGCCGGCAGCGCGTACGCGTAATCCTCAGGCACCACGGCGTACTCGGCGAACCCCCCGTCCGCATCCCACCCGGTGTACACGGACCGCGGGCAAAGGTTCTCGGCGCCGCGACGGCAGAACTCGCACCCGCCGCAGGTCCCCCGCAGCCAGGCGATCCCCACCCGATCCCCCGTCTCGAACCGCTCGCCCGAGTTCACCACCGTGCCAACCACTTGATGGCCCGGGACAACGCCGGGCCGCTTGGGTTCGAGGTCGCCTTCGGCCAGGTGGAGGTCGGTCCGGCAGAGACCGCACGCCTCCACCTTCACCAGCACTTCGCCCGCCCCCGGCTCCGGGACAGTACGGCGTACCCGCTTCAGCGGACCGCTGTCGATCGGCCCGGGCCGGTCCACGGCCCATGCATCCATCTGGTCCATGAATCCATCATGCGACCGCCCCGCGAGTCAGCGAAGAATGCTGCGGAGGAGCCGCCGGGTCAGCACGCCATCGGCGAGCCCCAGCTCAACCAGGTCGTCGAAAACGGCCTGGTCCTCAGCAGCAGCGCGGATGCCACCGTCGAGGATCCGATCGGAGCGACTGAGTTGCGCGACGAGTGCGGTGTCGCGCAGGTGCCGAGCCAGGAGCCGTGACGTCCGCCGACGGTACGGCGTACCAGCGTCCGAACTGCCCGCGCGCAGAGCCTCCACGATCGCACCGCCGGCCAGCAACCCGGTCGCGACCGCGTAGTAGATGCCCTCCCCGGTCATCGGATTGATCAGCCCGGCGGCGTCACCCGCGAGCAGTACGGGTCCGCTGCGCGGCCGCCACGACCACCCGGCGAGCGGCAGGTGATGCCCCCACCACGACTTCCCGCCCTCGGTCGCGCCCGGGAGCAAGGTCTCCAGGTTGGTGAGCAGGTCGCTCCGGGTCGGGCGGGCACCGAGCAGTTCGCCGTACCCGACGTTGGACCACCCGTCACCGCGATCGAAGGACCACGCGTACGACGGCTGCCGCCCCGGCCCGTACGCGATCACCTGACTCGCCGCGCGCGCCGCCGGCGTCGGCGCATACCCGCGAATCGCCAGCGCCGCCGGCCCCGCCTTCAACCCGAGCTCCCGCCGTACGACGGAATGCGCGCCGTCGGCTCCGACGACGAACCGCGCGTGCAGATCGTCGATCGCGACCGACTGGCGCTGCACCACGACCTCACGCACGCGCCGTTTCGTGAATTCGGCACCCGCCGAACGCGCCGCGTCGACCAGCCGATGATCGAAGACCGTCCGCGGCACCACCCAGGTCGGTCGCGCCATCTGCCGATCCACGCCGACCGCGCCGCGGTTCAGCACGAAGCGCCGTACGGGCGTCCAGTCGTCGAGGATCCCGGTGACACCGACACCAGCGAGCAGATCGAGGACGTGCGGCGCGATCCCGTCACCGCAGGCCTTGTCCCGAGGGAACTCGTGCCGGTCGAGCAACAGCACCGACAGCGACGGATCCGTCGTCAGCGCCCCGAGCGCGGCCGACGCCCCCGCGGGCCCGGCTCCGACGATGATCAGATCCCACACAGCCAGCCTCCCCTGATCCGCTGTTCAGTCTCGCAGTTCGAGGACAGTCCCGCGCGCCGAGCGGCCCGGCTGCTCGGCCGCGCGGCTCAGGTCCCGCGGCCCAGGTTCCGCGGCTCACGTCCCGGGTCGGCGGCCCGGCTTGTTGGGGCGGCGAGCGGTGGTACGGCGGACGCGCGACGTGTGCGATCCGACCGCGCCCGCGGCCGTCACCGGACGCGGCTCGTCGGGGTCGACGACCTTCAGCGGCGGCGGAACGAAAACGCTTTCCTGCCGTGCCGGCGGCTCGGGGGGCTCGGTCGGTGGTGGGACGGGCGCGGCCGGCTGTGCGCGGGCAGCGGATTCCTTGCTCACCTTCGGACGCAGGGCCGCCGGCGGGGGCAGCGGACTCCGCGGCGGACGACGGTGCGGGAGCTGAGTGCGCAACTCGATGCCGAGCGCATCGATCAGCTTGCGGCAGGCAACGATCGACAGCGCGATCGCGAAGATGGAGCAGCCGGCGAACAGTACCGCCTGGGCACCGGCGCCCCAGTTCGACGGATCGGTGCGGATCATCGCGGCGATCATCGCGACAACGATCGCATTGGTGATGCCGAGGGCAACGGCCACACCGACCGTCCGCAGCAGCACCCGTCGCTCCAGGTCGACGTCGTCAGCGGCTGCGACCAGCCCGGCGACCAGTCCGGCGAGGACCGGCACCGTATAGACCAGTGCCAGCAGGAGCCCGGGGCTGGCGACGAGATAGAAGACGTCGAACACCAGCGCGGTGCCGGTCAGCGCAGCAGCGAAGCACACCACCATCGGCGGGTAGGCACGCAGAACCGCGACCGCGTCCAGCGGCACGGTCTTGAACATCCGCAGTGCCAACAGCAACGACTCGTCCCCTCGTTCTCCCCATTGTGCAACCACCGGGCACCCGCAGTCACGAGCAGCGGTCCGCGAGTCGCCATCGGGAAGACCGCCGTACGGTCGCGGCCCGACAAAGGAACACCGACAGCGAACGCGGACAAGGAACGCGGACAGCGAAACGCCGGTCCGTCGCAGTGCGAGCTGGCGACGGACCGGCGGAACCGTGGTGTTGTCTGTATTACCAGGGGATCACTGACGAACTACTCGAAACCGCTGACCAGACAGGTGATCAGGCAGCATCCTGCAGCGAGGTCAGCTTCTTGCGGAGGTCGTCGAGGATCCGGCGCAGCACCCGGGACACCTGCATCTGGCTGACGCCGATGTCCTTGCCGATCTCCGACTGCGTCCAGCCCTCGATGAAACGCAGCTGCAGGATGCGGCGGTCGCGCTCACCGAGATCGGCGAGCACCGGTTCGAGCATCTCGACCGTTTCCAGCTGGTCGATACTCGCGTCCTCGTCGTCGGCGACCACATCGGCGAGCGTGAGCTCGGCGTCGGCCTCGGCCGGCCGGTCGAGCGACAGGACGTTGAAGCACCCGCGCGCGGCGAGTGCCTGTTCCACCTCGGACACCTCGACGTCGAGGTGCTCGGCCAGTTCGGCCGGGGTGGGTTCACGGTTCAGCTGCTGCTCGAGCTCCGGCAGCTTGGTGGCGATCGTGCCCTGCATCTCCTGCAGCCGGCGCGGGATCCGTACCGTCCAGGCGCAGTCGCGGAAGTACCGCTTGACCTCGCCGCGGATGGTGGGGATCGCGAACCCGATGAACGGGGTGTCGGCTTCCAGACGGTAGTGATGAGCTGCTTTGACCAGCCCCAGGTACGCGACCTGTTCCAGGTCGTCGGCCTCGGCGCCCCGGCCGCGGAAGCGGCGCGCGATGCCCTTGGCCATTTCGAGATTGAGTTCGACGACCTCTTCGAGAAGCTGCTGTCGTTCGACCTCGTCGGTGCTGGCAGCCCGGCGCTCCATGAGTTCCCGGGTGGCTGCTTCGCGGGCGGCCCGATCCGTAGGGGCTCCGCTGCGGGAGAACTCCCGCTCGATGGTGTTGATGACCATTGGTATGACCTCGCGACTGTTGTCACGGCGTGGCACTTAGCTGAACCACGGTCATGCCTGCATGGGCAGTAGTACCCACCTACCCAGAGCCCAAACCGTCTCACGCTCCGCCCCAAAGCGCCAGTTCGAGGCCGGCGCAAGCCGCTCCGCGCCGCAATTCATGCCAGATCGGTCACAGCACGTAAGGGAGCGGACACATGACCCCAAAACGTGTACGATGCAAATGCAAGGCCAAATGCACGTGCATATGCCAAGGACGTACGGAAGGTGCAGCTGATGACTGCGATCTACAACGGCATGCCCGGCGACTCGAACAGCGAGCTGAACTGGCGCAAGAGCCAGCGCAGCGGCCCGAACGGCAACTGCGTCGAGGTAGCGAAGCTCCCGGACGGTGGTGTGGCGGTGCGCAACTCGCGCTTCACCGACGGCCCGGCGCTGGTATTCACGAAGGCAGAGATCGAAGCGTTCTTCGGCGGCGTTCAGGACGGCGAGTTCAGCTACCTGATCTGAGCGGCGCGCAGGACCATAGAGCAGTAATCGACCAACTCAGAAGCAAGGGCCCCTTCGCCAGGCGAGTGACGAAGGGGCCCTTTCCTGTGCTCGTTTCCAGGCGCCGCGGCGACTGCCTGGAGCCCGGTACGGCGATCCGCGCGGGACCGTGCCGCGGGCGCCGGCGCGGCGCGTACCGACGTACAGAAAACGCCAGGACCGACTCTCCGGCGAGAGTCGGTCCTGGCGTGCCTGAGGGGCGGGTACGGGCCTACTGGACGGTCAGCGGCCAGAGCTGCTCGCTCGGGAGCTCCGAGGCCTTGCCGGTCGCCGCATTGTCAACGGTGATTCGCAATCCGGTGAACTTCGGCGTCATCACCCGCTGGTACCGCGAGGCGCGGTCCGGCTCGGCGACGTACTCGGCGATCAGGTGGTCACCCAGCCAGATCCGCACCATCTTCCGTCCTCCTGCTGCTTTGTCGGTGGTCATGGGGCCAAGCTCACGATCGGGTCGCCGTCGAGTTGACGGACGCCGCGCAACCAGCCCTCGAACGCCCAGCGTTGTTGCTCGGGGCAACGCGCGACCAGGTCCTGGATCTCCCGCTCCGTCAGTTCCTCGGGTGCGCGGCCGTCCACTGCTCGGACGGTCTGCTCCACAGCTTCACTGTCGTCGTCGTTCATCGACTCGGGTTCCCCAACCAGTCATGCCAACGCTGGTCCGTCGGCGCTCTGTAGGACCGGCCTGCCGACTCCCACGCGATGTCACTTTTCGCGAGAGTCAGCTCACCTTCTGTGCATGTAGCAATCATGGCGTCGGCACGCGACGAATGCAAGCGCCCGATGCACGTGCATCCGCACGTTTTCCATTTCGAGACCAGATTGGGGTGGTTCACGCCTGAAACCGGCGTCCGCGAGGGGGGATGCGGGCGCGTCAGGCCCGCACTATGTACTGACAAATTGAGGCTGGTGTGGGTGGGCTACTCTTACGCTCCGTGATCGCACTGACAGATCCGACGCTCTTTGGTAAGAACTTCGCCAGATCGGCGCCGCTACGTGCGATGATGTGCACTTGCGGGTGAGGTTGCTGATGAAGACCGCTGGGGCCGCTGGGAGGTGGGTGTGACCGAGTCGGGCGCGCAAAGCGGACCGACCGCGCTGCGCATCATTCTCGGCGGGCACCTCCGTCGGATGCGGATGGCAGCAGGGATCAGCCGATCCGACGCGGGGTGGGAGATCCGGGCGTCGGAGTCCAAGGTCAGCCGGATGGAGCTCGGCCGAGTCGGTCTCAAGGAGCGCGATGTCCGCGACCTGCTGACGCTGTACGGCGTCGACGACGAGGAAGAGCGCGAACGCCTCCTCGCTCTCACGCGCGAGGCGAACAACCCCGGCTGGTGGCACCGGTACGGCGACGTGCTCCCGAGCTGGTTCCACTCGTACCTGGACCTCGAGGCCGCGGCGCAGCTGATCCGTGTCTACGAGCTGCAGTTCGTCCCGGGCCTGTTACAAACGCCGGACTACATCCGCGCCGTGATCCAGCTCGGCCGCGGGCTCATCCCCGCCGAAGAGGTCGAGCGACGCGTCGCGCTGCGCACCAGCCGGCAGCACATCCTCACCCGTCCGGAGCCGGTCCGGGTCTGGGCCGTCGTCGACGAGGCGGTCCTGCGTCGGCCGATCGGCGGCGTGAAGGCGATGATCAACCAGCTCGACCACCTGATCGAGACGTCCGAGATGCCGAACGTCACCCTCCAGGTGATGCCCTTCAACGTCGGCGGCCACGCAGCCACCGGCGGCGCGTACAGCATCCTGCGGTTCCCAGAGCAGGACCTTCCGGACATGGTCTACATCGAGCACCTCACCAGCGCCCTGTACCTGGACAAGCTCGAGGATCTCGACCAGTACACGGCCACCATGGAAGCCCTCTGCGTCGCCGCCCCACCGCCGAACAAGACCCGCGACATCCTCACCACCATCAAGAAAGACTTCGAAAGCTAACTCGCGGCACAACCGATGATCCCTCGGGCCGGACTCGAACTTGTGGAAAGCGGGACGGGCACGGGCGACAGGTCCAGCATGCCCGCCCGGCTGCAAGCCACCACACAGCACCACACGCCACCACGCGCCAGCGCGCCCGCCCACGCCGACCCTCCCGCGCCAGAAACCGGGGGCGTGTCCGCGCGGCGGGGGCCTTGAACAGGTAATAACCGGTGTACGCGCACCGGTTCCTGTTCAAGCCCCCGACAGTTGGCGATGGGAGGCCGGTGGCCCGGCACCGCGCGGCCCCGGCATCGCGCACCCCGCACACCCCGCACACCCCGCGCACTCCGGGCACCCCGCGCACCCGGGTACAACCCCATACGGCGAGGCCGGGTTCGTACGGGTGCGCACCGCTCGTTCTGTTGTTATCGCAGGAGTAGCCAGACGATCAGGAAGACTGCGGCCAGTAGGGCCCAGGCTTTGGCCAAGGCGGCTGGGAAGCCTTGCCAGAGTTTGCACCATTCTTTGAAGTCCCCCATGTGTCCCCCCGGACAGCTCAAGATACGAACGAACAAGACGGTTTGGAGCTGCGGGGTGAGGTAGGTCGCGTGCGGTCAGCGGACTCAGCGCGGTCGAAACAGCCCGTGGTTGACCCAACGTCGGCGGATTGCTTGCACAAGGCAACCACCTGGTTGGACAGCTGCTCGCCCGCGGACACGGCCGACGCACGTTCAGTCGACGCAGGGCTCAGCGTCCCAGCAAGTCACAAGCCGACTGGCTGGCTGTGTCCGCGAGTGCTCGGCCGATCAGGTGGCCGAGGTGATCCGCGCAGGCTCAGGTGTCTAGCGAGTCGCGGACCCGCTGGACCGATGAACTGCCAGGCGCCGCATCAGAACCGTTCCCCCATTTCTGCCTTCCCCAAGGCGTCCCCCTGCGCACCACATCGGGGGCGGGACGGTGAGCGTTACAGCACTGGGGAGTTCAGGTGTTGTCGGTGATCCAGGTGATGAGGGGCTTCGCGGCTCGCCAGTCCTTGCGGATCTCGCCGACCAGGGCGGGGGTGTGGATGATCTGCTCGAAGCCGTAGTCCTTGCCGACCGAGAGCGACTTGTGGCGCAGCAGTTCGATGCGCGGATGGTCGGCGTCGTAGCCGCGTGGGCTGGTCTTCAGTTTCTCGCCGCGGAGCACGAAGCCGGCCCGGGTCAGCTTCGCCAGGATCTTCTCCAGTTGCGCGCCGCGGCGGTCGTCGTCGATGGCGGTGCGGATGCGGGCGAGGCGTTCCGACGAGGCCTCGTAGAAGCCGGCGGCGACGCGGACGCCGGGGGCGGAGACCTGGACGTACCAGCCGGTGGAGGGTGCAACGTCGATGAACGCGCCCTGGTGGGTCTTGTACGGCGTCTTGTCCTTGGCGAAGCGTACGTCGCGGTACGGGCGGAAGAGTTTCGCCGGGCCGAACTCGTCTTCGAGCTCCGCCATCAGGTCGGTCATCGGCGCGCGGACCGCCGACTCGTAGATGTGTTTGTGCTCCGTCCAGAAGGTCTTGGTGTTGTCCATCTCGAGGTCGTCGTAGAAGTCCGGCGCCGCAGCCGGGAACCCGGTGAAACTCATGCGGCCACGATAGTTCGCCCGCCGACGCGCGCGCAGGCGACCACCGGCAACAGCGTCAGCCGTGCGCGAGCCCTTGGAAGAATGCGCGGATGTCCGCGGCCAGCACCTCCGGCTGTTCCAGCGCCGCGAAGTGACCGCCCTCCGGATGACTGGTCCACCGCACGATGTTGTCGGTGTCCGCGACCTTGTGCCGGAGCGGAATGAAGTTCTCGTGTGCCAGATCCAGTAATGCGGTCGGCGTGCGTGAGGGCAACGGCGGCTGACCCCAGTACGACGCGTGCGCGCGCTCGTAGTAGATTGCGCCGGCCGAACCCGCCGTACGGGTGAGCCAGTAGAGCATGACGTTGGTCAGCAGCAGGTCCCGGTCGATCGGCGTATCAGACCACAGCGCAAACTTCTCCGCGATCCACGCCAGCTGCCCGACCGGCGAGTCGGTCAGCGCGTAGGCCAGCGTCTGCGGCCGGGTCGACTGCAGGTCGGCGTACCCCTGGCCCTCCGACCCGAACTCTTGCTGCCGGCGCCACGACGCCCACGTGCGCGAGCGCTCCGCTTCGGAGAGCGGCGCAAGTTCGGCTGGGGTCGGTTCGGAGGTCGCGCCCGCACCGGGGATCAGATTGAGGTGTACGCCGACCACGCGCGACGCATCGATCCGCCCGACCTCGCGCGACACTGCCGCGCCCCAGTCACCGCCTTGGACGCCGTACCGCTCGTACCCGAGCCGCGTCACCAGCTCCACCCACGCGCGCGCGACCCGCTGGTACTCCCACCCGGTCTCGCGCGTCGGCCCCGACAGAGTGAAACCAGGGATCGTCGGGAGGATCAGATGGAAGTCCTTCAGCAACGGCGCCAGCGAGGTGAACTCGACGATCGACCCGGGCCAGCCGTGCGTGACGACCAACGCAAGCGCGTCCGCAGCCGACGAGCGAATGTGGGCGAAATGCACCACGGCGCCGTCGATGAGAGTCGTGTACTGCGGCCAGGAGTTCAGCCGCACCTCGGCGGCGCGCCAGTCGTACGCGGAACGCCAGTAGTCGACGAGGTCACGCAGGTACCCCAGCGGTACGCCGCGCGACCAGCCCACACCCGGCAGCTCGGACGGCCAGCGCACCTGGTCCAACCGGCGGCGCAAGTCGTCCAGCTCGGAGTCCGGCACATCAATCCGGAACGGTTCGATCACTCCGGCAGCCTGGCGCACCCGGACCGCATCCCGCACCCCGATTTCGAGCGGGCAGCGGTCAGGCGTCGACCTTCTCGTCGCTGCGGTCCCGCAGCACCTTGATCGCGAGCGCAGCGATCAAGCAGAGCACGCCGGCGCTCATCACGACCATGGTCAGTGTGCTCGTGTTGCTCAGCGCGCCGTCACACGCCATCGGGGTGATCCCGCGGGCCGGCTGGAAGGCCGAACCGCAGTCGACGCCGGCCGCCGAGACCGAACGGAATCCGAGCAGCGCGCCCACGACGAGCAGCACCAACCCGGCGATGCCGAGAATCCTGTTCAGCGGGCTCACAGCGAAACCGGCTCCGTGAGCGTGCTGCCGACCACCTCGCGGCAGCCGTGATCCGGGCATGCCAAAAGCATGCCCTTTGAGCCCCGTTGCACCTCGTTCACTCCTGACTTCGACGGACCACCCACGTTCGACGGTACGGTCCGGTCCGCGGTCGACCCCAGCCGAGCAGCCGGTCAGCACTGATTCTTCACACAGTCCTTACTCAGGACATGACCGGTTGTGACGGTGATCTCAGATCAAAGGGAAGTGACTCTCAACCGAGACGTTCCTCCAAACAAACGGTGATCTCGTCTCCCGGCTGCTTTCCGAGCAGGTCCCGCAGCTCGCCTTTGACGGGCAATTTGTGCGTTCCGTCACCGAGTGCCATGAACGAACTCTCGAACGGATGCCCGTCCATCGTGCCGCGCACCTTGACCAGTCCGCGGGTCCCGAAGTACTCGGCCGAGCCCGGCAGCTGCACATACGTCCAGCCGCCCTTCGCGTCGCTCTTCAGCAGCGGCGCGGTGAAGGTCTTGTCCAGTTTTCCGGTCTTCTTGCTCATCGTGAGCTCCTCTCTACACCCCTCAGTAGAGACAGCCGGCCGGATTTCGACATCCTCCGTTCGGCAATCGCCAAACTACTCTTGGCTCGTGCAGATGACGATTCGCCGGGCGGGGCGGGACGACGTACCGGCGGTACTGGCGCTCCTCGACGGCGCGACCGAGTGGCTGGTGGAGCGCGGACGAACTGGTCAGTGGGGGACGAGGCCGCACTCGACGAGTCCGCACCGCGTCGAGCAGGTCACGGGGTTCGCCACGGACGGCGGCCTCTGGGTGGGCGAATCCGCACGGCAGGAGATCGTCGGCGCGATCGCGGTCGGTGAAGCCCTGGAGTACGTTTCGCCGCCGACCGAGCCCGAGCTGTACATCCGGCTGCTCGTCACCGACCGCGCGTCCGCCGGGCAGAACCTCGGCGGGGCGCTGCTCGACCACGCCCGCGAGCTGGCGCGGGCGGCCGACGTCCGCGTGCTGCGGGTGGACTGTTTCGCAGGTGGCGACCAAGCGCTGGTCGGGTACTACGAGCGGCAGGGATTCACGCGGGACGTCGCATTCGCCGTACCGCGGGTCAATGAGGTGGATTGGCTGGGTCAGGTGCTGATCCAGCGCCTGTGATCGCGCGATGCGCCGTCGTGTGCACCGGACCGTGCGCATCGGTGCAGTGATCCGGCCTCTGACCCGCGACGGCGTGGTCGACCTGCAGGGTGGAGTGCGTCAACTGGTGGCGCGCGGCAAGCACCTCCTCGATCTGCACCCGGATCTGGTGGCAGTCGAGGCCCTCGGCGACCATGACGTGCGCGGACGCGGCCGGTTCACCGGAGGTGATCTCCCAGACGTGCAGGTCGTGGACCTCGACCACGCCCGGTACGGCGCACAGCTCCGCGCCCAGTGCCTGCGGGTCGATCGCGATCGGCGCCGCCTCGAGGAAGATCCGGCCGGAGTCGCGGACGAGGGAGATGCCGGCTTTCAGCATCAGTACGGCGACCACGAACGCGGCGATCGCGTCCGCCCGGGCGAACCCGGTCAGCAGGACGACGAGACCGGCGACCGCGGTCGCGATGAACGCGAACAGATCGTTCAGAATGTGCTGGAACGCCCCTTCGACGTTCAGGCTGGCGCGGTTCGCCTTGCTGATCAGCCAGGTGGCGGCGAGATTCACCACGATGCCGACGACGCCGGTGATCAGCACCAGCGCGCCCTTCACCTCGGGCGGGTCGATCATCCGGTGGACGGCCTCGTACACGAAGTAGACCGCGAGCAGCAGCAACGTGATGCCGTTCGCCTGCGCGGACAGGATCTCGACGCGCTTGAACCCGTACGTGAACCCGCCGGCCGGTGGTTTCGCGGCCAGCCGGATCGCGAGCAGGGCGAGCGCGATCGCGATCGCGTCGGTGAGCATGTGCGCCGCGTCGGTGATCAGCGCCAGCGAACCGGCCGCGACGCCGACGATCACCTCGGCGACCATGAAGCCGAGGATCAGCGCAAGCGCGCCGCCGAGGAGCTTTCGGTCCGCTGAGACGCCGGCCGCCTGGCTGTGACCGTGGCCGTGCCCGTGGCCGCGGCCCGCGCTCACGAGGCCGACCTGCCCGGATCAGCGGACCGCTCGGCGCGACCGCGCGCGTTGGACAGGTCGTTCCTCTCGGGGTAGCTGCTTCGTTCCGGGTTTCGTTCCGGGCTTCGTTCCGGGTTTGGCTCCGGGCTTCGTTCCGGGTTCCGCTCCGGGTGGATGGCGTCGGTGTGCTCGGTGTGGGCGACGGCGAGGTCCAGCAGCATCCGCACGTGGGCGTCGTCGAGGCGGTAGAACGCGTTCCGTCCGTCCCGCCGTACGGCGACCACGCGATGCGCCCGCAGCAGCCGCAGCGCGTGCGAGGTCGCGGACTCGCTCAGCCCGGTGATCGCGGCGAGATCGCAGACACACAACTCCCCGTCGAGCAGCGCGACCAGCAGCTTCAGCCGGCGCGGATCCCCGAGCAGGCTGAACACGTCGGCCGTGTCGACGATGTCGCCCTCACCCGGCATCCTGGCGTAAACACTGGCCACCCGCTCCGGATCCACCAGCCGCACATTGCACGAGTCGAGCTGCACATCTGCAGAACTCTTCATATATTCACGGTAGACCACCGTCCCCACCCCCGGCAACAACACCCGCGGCGGGGGTGGGGCGTGTGTCAGGTCGACAGGACGTCTCCCGTGCCAGAGGCCACGGCTGAGCGTGAACCGGACACCGAACACACTCGCCTCACACCACACGAACTGTCGAGCGTGCACACCTTCGGGCCCGTGCAGCAATCATCTAGGAGGTTTCCGCGCATCGGCACGGCCCCCGTGGCAGGTCGTACAGGACGACACGCGCAGGCCGACGAGATGGGTCAACCCCACGAGTTGGGGGTTCTCTGCTGCTGTACGAGCAGAGAACCCCGACACGTGTGCATATCCGGGCTCGTACGCCGTGCCGCGGTCGAAGGAGTTCTTGGACTTCCGCCGCAGGGTGGGTTCACCCACGGTGTTGTGGGTTCCACACCCTTCACACGGGTCAGGAACCCACAACACGATGGGTGAACCCACCGTGCGGGAACGCGTGCGGTCATACAGCGCGGTCCAGCCCGCGCGCCGACTCTCGATCATCCAGACCCACCCACGAATCGGTCACAGGAGCCGCGTATCCCCTGGCGTGGGAACAACGGCGGTCGCCGCCGATGGCGGGCTCGGCCACCCAGACGTCGGTGACAGCAGCCGATTGTGGTCAGGCCAGCGACACCAAGTCGAGGTAGTCGTCGGACCACAGGTCCTCGGTCGCATCGGGCAGGATCAGGACGCGGTCCGGGCGGAGGGCCTCGATGGCGCCTTCGTCGTGGGTGACCATGACGATCGCGCCGGGGTAGCTGCCGACCGCGCCCAGTACCTCGTCGCGGGAGGCCGGGTCGAGGTTGTTGGTCGGCTCGTCGAGCAGCAGCACGTTCGCGCTCGAGTGGACCAGTCCGGCCAGTGCCAGCCGGGTCTTCTCCCCGCCGGACAGCACGCCGGCCGGCTTGTCCACGTCGTCGCCGCTGAACAGGAACGACCCGAGCACGTTTCGCACCTCGCCGTCGGTCAGCCCGGGAGCCACCGACGCCAGGTTCTGCCGGACGGTGCCGGCCAGGTCGAGCGTGTCGTGCTCCTGGGCGAAGTACCCGAGCCGCAGACCGTGCCCCGGTACGACGCGACCGGCGTCGGGCTGCTCGCGGCCCGCGAGGATCCGCAGCAGCGTGGTCTTGCCCGCACCGTTCAGCCCGAGGATGACCACGCGACTCCCCCGGTCCACGGCCAGGTCCACACCGTCCAGCACTTGCAACGCGCCGTACGACTTCTTCAGACCGACCGCGGACAACGGCGTACGACCCGATGGTGCCGGGGCCGGGAGGCGGATCTTCGCGACCCGCGAGGCCCGCCGTACCGGCTCGAGACCGTCGAGCAGCTTGTCCGCGCGACGTGCCATGTTGCGCGCCGCAACGGCCATGTTGGCGCCGGCTTGCATCTTCGCCGCCTGCGCGTGCAGGACCGCGGCCTTGCGTTCGGCGACCGCGCGCTCGCGCTGCCGGCGCCGCTCGTCCACCTCGAGCTGTTCGAGGTACTTCGCCCAGCCGGTGTTGTGGATGTCGACGGTCAGCCGCTGCGGGTCCAGGTGGAACACCCGGTTGACCGTTGCCCTCAGCAACTCGCGGTCGTGGCTGATCACGATCAGCCCGCCCGGGTACGACAGCAGGAACTGCCGCAGCCACTGCACCGAGTCCGCGTCGAGGTGGTTGGTCGGCTCGTCGAGCAGCAGGACGTCGTGCTGCGCGAACAGGATCCGGGCCAGCTCGACGCGCCGACGCTGCCCGCCGGACACCTCGCCGATCGGCTGCTCGAGGGCACGGTTGGGCAGACCGACGCCGGCCGCCAGCTGCGCGGCTTCGGCCTCGGCGGCATACCCGCCACCGGCCTGGAACAGGGCATCGGCGCGAGCGTACGCCGCCATCGCCTTGTCCTGCTCCACTTCGGTACGGGCGGAGCTCATCGCCGCCTCGGCCGCGCGGAGATCGCGGACCGCGGCGTCCAGGCCGCGCGCGGACAGGATCCGCGCGGTGACGGTGGTCGCGGGATCGGCCGCCCGCGGGTCCTGCGGCAGGTAGCCGACCGAACCCGTGACAGCGATCTGCCCGGTGGCGGGCCGGGTCTCCCCGGCCAGGGTCCGCATCAGCGTGGTCTTGCCCGCGCCGTTGCGGCCGACGAGCCCGACGCGGTCGCCCGCGCCGACAGTGAACGAGATGTCGGCCAGCAGCAGCTGGGCACCGACACGAATGTCTACACCGCGAACGGTGATCATGATGGTTACTCTCCGTGATAGCTCGTGGGCACACCTCACCTGCGAAAGCGGGTGTGCCAGCTAGACACAGAGGCAAGTAGCCATGGATCCAAAGTAGCCGGACCGGCAACAGCCGTCAGCTCATTTTCGAGCCGGCCGGACCGGCGGAGCGGTCAGCTCACTTCGCCGGCAGCTCGACGACGAAGCGCGCGCCGCCGCCCGGCCGGTCGGTCACCTGGACCGTGCCGTGGTGCCACTGGACATGCCGGGAGACGATCGCGAGGCCCAGCCCGACGCCGCGCCCACGCCCCGAGTTCTCGCCGCGGCCGAACCGCTCGAAGATCCGGGTCCGGTCCTCGGGCGCGATCCCCGGACCCGCGTCGTCGACCGTGATCACGACTCCGAGGCCGCCGGCCGCGACGCCGACGCCCTTGCAGCCGCCCGCGTGGTCCTCGGCGTTCTCGACCAGGTTCGCGATGACGCGCTCGAGCCGGCGCTTGTCGGCCTGCAGCGTGAGCCCTTCGGCCTCGGGCTCGACGACTGTCACGTCGCGGCCGGCGGTCGCGTTCGCCGCGGCCCGGACCAGATCGGCGATCCGGACGATCTCCCGGCTGCCCCGATCACCGCCGTCGTCGCGAGAGATCTCGAGCAGGTCGATGACCAGCCGGCGGAAGCGGTCGAGGTCGTCGCCGAGCAGCTCGACCGGCTCGCGGACCGCCGCCGGCAGCTCGGCGCGGTGGTTCTGGATCAGCTGCATCGAGTTCAGCATCGTCATCAGCGGCGTCCGGAGCTCGTGGCTCACGTCGCCCGCGAATCGAGCGTCGGCGGCCACCCGCCGCTCCAGATCCGCCGCGGTCTGGTTGAAGGACCGGGCGAGTCCGCCGAGATCCTTGTCGTCCTCCGCCTCCAGCCGCGCGTCGAGTTTGCCGCGGGCAACCTGGTCCGCGACCCGGGTCAGCTCGGCCAGCGGCCGCAGCGCGAGCGTGCTCGCCAGCCGCCCGACCGCGAGCCCGGCCAGCGCCGTCGCGATCGCCGCCGCGATCAGCGTCAGCCGGATCCGCTGCAGCGTCGCGTCCAGGCCGGCGAGCGGATGCCACTCGAAGAACGCGTCACCCTGCAACCCGACCGGTACGCCGACCGCGAGCACCGGCTGATCGCCGACCTGGATCCGGCGCTCGACCGTCGTACCCGCGGTCGCGTCCCGGATCAGATCGGCGGGCAGGTCCGACGGTTTCCCGGTCAGCGAGTACCAGCGGCCCTGCAGGTACAGCATCGACGCCGCCGCGTCGGTCGACGGCAAGCCGTTCAGGACTTCCATCACCGAGATGCCCTTCTGGAGCGTCGGGGCCTCGCATTCCACCCGTTCGCGAATCGGTGGGCACGGCTTGGGCGGACCGAACAGCCCGTACCGCAAGGCGGCCGCGTTGTCCGCGGTGACCGTCACGGCCGCGGTCGTGCGCTGCTTGACGAGATAGTCCGAGACGACGCTCCAGGTGACCAGGGCCAGCACCGTCGACAGGCCGAGCGCCAGCAGTCCGTAGGCCAGCATCACCCGGCCCCGGAGGCTGAACCGTTGCCCCAGCAACGTCAGCTCACCAGTCGGTAGCCCAGGCCGCGGGCGGTGACGACATGCTTCGGGCTGGCCGGGTCGCGCTCGACCTTCAGCCGCAGTCGCCGAATGTGCACGTCCACGATCCGGCTGTCACCGAAGTACCCGTAGCCCCAGACCTTGGACAGCAACTGCTCGCGGCTGAGCACCTTGCCCTCGGCACCGGCCAGCTCGGCGAGCAGCTTGAACTCGGTGCGGGTCAGCGGCAGCACCTCGCCGTCGCGGGTCACCTCCGCCGCCGGTACGTCGATGCGCAGGTCACCGACCTCGAGCAGCTCGGACTGCCGCGCGTCGGCCGGCTCGACCCGCCGCAGCAGTGCGCGGATCCGGGCCGACAACTCCTTGGCCACCAGCGGTTTCGTCACGTAGTCGTCGGCGCCTGCCTCGAGTCCGGCGACCACGTCGTGACTGTCGGTGCGCGCGGTGACCATGATCACCGGGACGTCGCTGGCGCGCCGGATCTCCCGGCACACCGTGAACCCGTCGCGGTCCGGCAGCATCAGATCCAGCAGCACCACGTCCGGCTTCTCCCGGCGCAGGGCGGCCAAGGCGTCGTACCCGTTGGCCGCTTCCGCGACCTGGTACCCCTCGTCCTCCAGGGCGAGCCGCAGTACCCGACGGATCCGGGGCTCGTCGTCGACCAGGAGCAAGCTGTGTGCCACGCCCTCCAGTGTCCCCTACCGGGGAAGCACCCCGAGGTTACGTCCGTCATGAATCTGTCATGTTCCCCGCGTGCGGCCAATGACGTGATCGTGACGCTTCGATGACCTGGCCCGGACCGCCGCCCCGGCCGACCTACGTTCGGCGCTATCGAGTCCGGAGGAGGACCAATGGCCAGAACACGGCTGGCGGCAGCATCTCTTGCCGCCGTGGCGAGTCTCGTCGCGCTCGCCGCCTGCAGCAGCGGCGGCGGTACCACGACCGGGACCGGCGCCGATTCCGCCGGCACCCCGGTCGCCGGCGGCACCCTGAACATGCTCGGCGCGGGTGACGTCGACTACATGGATCCCAACATCAGCTACTACTCCGTCGGGTACACCAACCTGCGGATGTGGAGCCGGCAACTGTTCACCTACCCGGCGGACCCGAACGGCAAGAACACCACGCCGGTCGCGGATCTCGCCACCGAGATTCCGACTCAGGCGAACGGCGGCATCAGCGCCGACGGCAAGACCTACACGATCAAGATCCGGCCCGGCGCGCAGTGGAACACCTCACCGGCCCGCCCGGTGACCGCGGCGGACATGGTGCTGGGCGTGAAGCGCACCGCCAACCCGGTGCAGCCGTTCGGCGGCATCCCGGACTTCGCCGATCTGATCGTCGGTTACCAGGCGTTCGCGGACGGTTTCGCCAAGGCGCCGAAGACGGTCGCCGGAATCAAGGCGTACATCGAGAAGACGCCGCTGCCGGGTGTCGAGGCCAAGGACGCGAACACCGTCGTCTTCCACCTCACCCACCCCGCGACGTACTTCGTCGACATGCTGACGCTGACGGCCTTCTCGCCGGCGCCCGTCGAGTCGCTGAACTACCTCCCAGGCAGCACCGAGCTCGGCAACCACTTCCCGTCCGACGGCCCGTACAAGGTCGACTCATGGGTGCCGACGAAGTCGATCACGTACTCCCGCAACCCCGCGTGGAAGGCCGACTCCGACCCGGTGCGCAAGGCGTACGTCGACAAGATCGTGGTGAACGAGACGGTCACCCAGGACTCGGTCCAGCAGCAGCTGGAGACCGGTACGCCGACCGCGGACATGGAGTGGGACGTCGCACCGCCGCCGTCGCAGCTGCCCGCGCTGCAGGCCAAGAAGGACCCGAACCTGAACATCGGCGACACGTCCAGCTCGAACCCGTACGTCGTGTACAACACCGCGTCGCCGAACAACAACAAGGCGATGGCGAACCCGAAGGTCCGGCAGGCGATCAGCTACGCGATCAACCGTGACCACATCCTGCAGGTGAACGGCGGCAAGACGCTGAGCCCACCGCTGACCCACGTGCTGCCCGACGTCATCCTCGGTTCGAAGCAGTTCGACCCCTACCCGTACAACCCGGACAAGGCCAAGCAGCTGCTCGCCGAGGCCGGTTTCCCGAACCTCAAGCTGAAGTTCCTCTACCGCAACGCGACCGAGGGCAGCAGCAAGACGTTCCAGACGGTCCAGCAGGACCTGTCCAAGGCCGGGATCACGGTCGAGGGTGTGCCCTCGCCGAACGCGGACTTCTACGTGAAGTACCTGCAGGTGCCGGATGTCGCGAAGCGCGGCGTGTGGGACCTGTCGCTGGCCGGCTGGGGCGCCGACTGGTACGGCAACGCGGCGCTGTCGTTCTTCAACCCGCTGTTCTCGGGCGAGGCGTCGTTCCCGCCGGTCGGCAGCAACTTCGGGCTCTACAACGACCCCGAGACCAACAGCCTGATCAAGCAGGCGGTCAGCGCCACCACCGACCAGCAGGCCGCCGACCTGTGGGCCAAGGCCGACGCCCGGGTGATGGACCAGGCGGCGTTCTACCCGATCACCAACCCCAAGCAGGCGAATTACCACGCCGCCCAGGTGCACAACGCCGTGTACGTGCCGTCCATGCAGAACTTCGACCCGACCAACGTCTGGATCTCCAAGGACAAGCAAGGCGGCTGACATTCCATGGCACTGCTTGAAGTGAGGGACCTCCGGGTCTCCTTCGACACCCCGGACGGCACCGTCCGTGCCGTCCGGGGGGTGTCGTTCGACGTCGAGGCCGGCCAGACGCTCGCGGTGGTGGGCGAGTCCGGCTCCGGCAAGAGCGTTTCCACCCAGACCATCACCGGCCTCACGCGGGGCGCGACGGTGTCGGGTACGGCGTACTTCGACGGCACCGATCTGATCAGCGCGGACCAGGCAACGCTGCGCCGGCTGCGCGGCGCGGAGATCGGGATGATCTTCCAGGACCCGTTGTCGAGCCTGCACCCGCAGTACCGGATCGGCTGGCAGATCGTCGAGATGATTCGCGCGCACGACCAGAACATCAGCAAGCAGGCGGCCCGGAAACGGGCCGCCGACCTGCTCAGCCTGGTCGGCATCCCGCGCGCGGCGGAGCGGATCGACGACTACCCGCACCAGTTCTCCGGCGGCATGCGGCAGCGGGTGATGATCGCGATGGCGATGGCCCTCGATCCCGCGCTGCTGATCGCGGACGAGCCGACCACCGCACTCGACGTGACCGTACAGGCCCAGGTGCTGAACGTGATGCGCCGGTTGCAGGAGGAGTTCGGAACGGCGATCATCCTGATCACCCACGACCTCGGCGTGGTGGCCGAGATGGCCGACGACGTGGTCGTGATGTACGCCGGCACGGTGATGGAACGCGCACCGCGCCGGGACATCTTCTACCGCAACCACCACCCGTACACCCAAGGGCTGCTCGCCTCACTGCCGGCCCGCAGCGGGGAGCGGCTGACGCCGATCCCGGGCTCGCCGCCGAGCCTGATCAGCCTGCCGAAGGGCTGCCCGTTCGCGGCTCGTTGCCCGCACGTGTTCGACAAGTGCGTGGAGGCGCCGCCGCTGACCGACGTGGGCGGCGACGCGCGGCACCAGTCCGCGTGCTGGCTCCCCCACAACGTCGAGACCGTGAACGAGGCGGTGGCTTCATGAACGAGGTACTTCTGCAGGTCGAGAACGTCCGCAAGGAGTTCCCGACGCACTCCAAGGAGATCGTCCAGGCGGTCGCGGGCGTCACGCTCGACGTCCGCAAGGGCGAGACGCTCGGGCTGGTCGGTGAGACCGGCTGCGGCAAGTCCACCCTGGCCCGTTGCATGGCCCGCCTGTACGACGTGACGTCGGGGTCGGTTCAGTTCGAGGGCCGGGACATCACCAACCTGTCGCGCAAGCAGATGCGTCCGCTGCGCCGCGACGTCCAGGTGATCTTCCAGGACCCGTACGGCTCGCTGAACCCGCGCCGCCGGGTCGGGTCGATCATCGGCGACCCGTTCGCCGTGCACAACATCGCCTCCGGCGCCGAGCGGAAGAAGAAGGTCCAGGAGCTGATGGAGCTGGTCGGGCTGAACCCCGAGCACTACAACCGGTTCCCAGCCGAGTTCTCCGGTGGCCAGCGGCAACGGATCGGGGTCGCCCGGGCGCTCGCCCTACGGCCGAAGCTGGTGATCTGTGACGAGCCGGTGTCGGCACTCGACGTGTCGATCCAGGCGCAGATCATCAACTTGCTGGCGGACCTGCAGAAGGAGTTCGACCTCACCTACGTGTTCATCTCGCACGATCTGTCCGTGGTCCGGCACGTGAGCGACCGGATCGCGGTGATGTACCTGGGCAAGATCATCGAGCAGGCGCCGACCCACGAGCTGTTCGAGCAAACCCGGCACCCGTACACGCGGGCGCTGCTGTCGGCGCTCCCGGTGGCGGACCCGGACACCGCCGACAGCCGCGAGCAAATCATCCTCGGCGGCGACATCCCGTCGGCGACGAACCCGCCGGCCGGCTGCCGGTTCCACACCCGCTGCCCGAAGGCCAAGCTCGACTGCGCGGCCGAGGAGCCGCTGCTGGAGCCGGTGCTGACCGATGGGCCCGACCACCGGACCGCCTGCTTCTACCCGCTGACCGTCGGCGAGGACCTCTCCACCGCCGTACCCGACTTGAAGGCATCATGAGCGAGCGAAGCGAGTTCATCAGCAGGCACAGCCCGTTTTGTGCCTCGTCGGCGCCCGGAGCGAAGCGAGGACGTCGATGAGTACCGCAATAGAAGCGCTCGATGTGACCGACGAGCCGCAGGCGATCGAGGGGCGGAGCCCGTTCTCGCTCGCGGTACGGCGGTTGCGCCGGGACAAGGTGGCGATGATCTCGCTGGCCGTGATCGTGCTGATCGTCTTGATCGCGATCTTCGCGCCGGTGTTCGCCGCCGTCACAGGCCATCCGCCGAACGAGCAGTACCGCGATATCGGCCTGACTCCGGACGGCCTGCCCCGCGGCCCGAACAGCACGTTCTGGCTGGGCACCGACGACCTCGGCCGCGACATCCTGGTCCGGATCGCCTACGGCGCCCGCATCTCGTTGCTGGTGGGCGTGATCGCCACCGCGATCACGGTCGCGATCGGCGTCGTCCTCGGACTCGCGGCGGGGTTCCTCGGGGGGATCACCGACACGATCCTGGCGCGGCTGATCGACGTCGTCCTGTCCGTCCCGTTCCTGCTGGTCGCAATCGCGCTGGTGTCGGTGACCGGGCCGAGTCTGACCGTGACGGTGCTGGTGATCGGCTGCTTCAGCTGGGCGTCCGTGGCCCGGATCGTCCGCGGGCAGGTGCTGTCGCTGCGCGAACGCGAGTTCGTCGAGGCGGCCCGGTCGCTCGGGTCCGGCGACGCGCGGATCATGTTCGTCGACATCCTGCCGAACGTCCTCGCGCCGGTGATCGTCTACACCACGCTGCTGATTCCGGTGGTGATCGTGACCCAGGCGACGTTGGCCTTCCTCGGCCTCGGGCTGCCGCCGCCCACCGCGGACTGGGGCGGGATGATCAACGAGTCGCAGAACTACTACACCACCGCCTGGTGGTTCATCCTCTTCCCCGGTCTGGCCCTGCTGATCACGACGCTCGCCTTCAACCTGTTCGGTGACGGGGTCCGCGACGCCTTCGACCCCCGCGCAGATCGGACCTGACCATGCTGAAGTTCCTGATCCGCCGGATCGGCCACGGGATCCTGGTCTTGTGGCTGATCAGCGTGGCGGTGTTCGCGCTGTTCTTCGTTGCTCCGAGCAACGTCGCACAGACGCTCGCCGGCCGGCAGGCGACACCGGAGACGATCGCGCTGATCCAGCACCGGCTCGGCCTCGACCTGCCGGTTTGGAAGCAGTACCTGAACTTCCTCGGCAACGCGCTGCGGGGCGATCTCGGGTTCGACTACTACCACCAGGTGCCGGTCACGCAGATCATCGCCCAGGCGCTGCCGGTCACGCTCTCGCTGGCTCTCGGCGCGTCCATCCTGTGGCTGGCGCTCGGCGTCTTCAACGGCGTGATCTCGGCGACGCATCCGCGGTCGCTCGCGGATCGCGGGCTGACGTTGTTCTCGTTGTTCTTCTACTCCTTCCCGTCCTTCCTGCTCGGCCTGCTGCTGTTGTACTTCCTGTACTTCCGGCTCACGCTCAGCGGGTTCGCCTGGTTCCCGGCCGGCGGTTACGCGCCGCTGGCCGCGGGCGCCGGACCGTGGTTCCAGCACCTGCTGCTGCCCTGGATCGCACTCGCCTTGTTGCTGGCGGCAACGTACACCCGGCTGACCCGGGGCTCGATGCTGGACGTGCTCGGCGAGGACTACATCCGGACCGCGCGGTCGAAGGGGATCCGGGAGCGCCGGGTGATCGTCCGGCACGGTCTGCGCAGCGCGCTGACGCCGGTCGTCACCCAGTTCGGGATCGACCTCGGGCAGCTGATCGGCGGGGTGGTGGTGATCGAGACCGTGTTCAGCCTGCCGGGTCTGGGGAAGACCGCGATCACCGCGATCAACCAGCAGGACCTGCCGGTGATCATCGGCATCGTGCTGTTCGCCTCGGCAGCCGTCGTGATCGCGAACCTGCTGGTCGACATCGCGTACGCCGTCCTCGACCCACGGGTCCGGCTGCACTAGCTATCCTGCGATGTCATGGACATCGCGGTGTACGGCGCGGGCGGGATCGGGTGTTACCTGGGCGGTCGATTGGCGGCCACCGGTACGCCGGTGACGTTCATCGGCCGCCCGCGAATGAAGGCCGAGCTCGCCGAGCACGGACTGCGGCTGACCGACTACCTCGGCGCGGACCTCCGCGTCGAGGACGTCAGGTACGAGACGACGCCGGCAGCCGCGGCCGGCGCGGACCTGGTGCTCGTCACGGTGAAGTCGGCCGCCACCGATGGGGCCGCCGACGAACTGGCAGGGGTCTTGAAGCCCGGTGCGGTCGTGGTCAGCTTTCAGAACGGTGTCCGCAACGGTGAAGTGCTGCGGGCGCGGCTGACCTCGCAGGTGGTGGTCACGGGCATGGTCCCGTTCAACGTGCTGAACCGTGGCGGTGGCGTGTTCCACCAGGGCACCGCGGGCGCGCTCGACGTACAGCGGGATGCGGCGCTGACGCCGTACCTGGATGCTTTCGAGCGGGCCGGGCTGCCGCTGACGCAGCACGACGACATCCTCGCGGTGCAGTGGGCGAAGCTCCTGCTCAACCTGAACAACCCGATCAACGCGCTGTCGAACCTGCCGTTGCGCGACGAGCTCTCGCAGCGCGCGTACCGCCGCTGCCTGGCGTTGGCGCAGGCCGAGGGCCTCGCGGTCCTCGACGCCGCCGGGATCCGGCCGGCGCAGTTGCTGGCCGTGCCGATGCATCGCTTCCCGACGGTGCTGCGGCTGCCGGATTTCCTGTTCCGCCGGCTGGCGAGCAAGGTCCTCGCGATCGACCCGCTCGCGCGCGCGTCGATGTGGGAGGACCTCGAAGTCGGCCGCCCGACCGAGATCGACTACCTGAACGGCGAGGTCGTCCGCCTGGCCGAGTCCGTTGGTCGTCCTGCCCCGGTCAACCGCAAGCTCGTCGAGCTGATCCGCCAGGCCGAGACGTCACGGCGGACCTGGTCAGGCGCCGACCTCCTCCGGGAACTGCAGCGGTAGCTCGGCCCGGACGTTGACGCTCACGGTCCGGTAGCTGAAGCCGAGGTGCTCGTTGAGCCGTCGCATGTTCGCGTTGCCCTCCTGCGTCCAGGTGTAGATCTCGGTGATGCCGTGCTCGGCCGCCCAGGCCATGCTCGATCGCTTGAGCGTCGACGCCACGCCCTTGCCGCGCCACTCGGGCCGGACCGCGGTGTAGGCGACCTCGGCGCGTTCGGGATGGTCGGTGTCGAGCAGCAGACCGGCGACACCGATGACCTCGTCACCTGTGACCTCGTGACCTGTGACCTCGTCGCCTTTGACCTCGGTACCTTTGACCTCGGTACCTTTGATTGCCAGGAACATCGCGGCCGGGTCGTTGATCCACTCGGTCGCCCACTCCTCCGCCGTCACGTCGAGCGTCGCGGTGGTGTCCAGCTCCGGCAGGGTCGGTACGGCGACCTGCTCGTACGCCGCAGCCCACAACTCGGGGCGCTCCGCGACCTGGATCACGTCGTACCCGGTCGGCTCGGGCGGCCACGGTTCGTCGGCGATCCGCCGTACCTGCTCGACCTGGCGAAGGTACTCACGGAAACCGAACCGCTTCGCGAACTCCAACGAGCCTTCGTCGTCGATGCTGCAGCCGGCGATCGTGAACCCGAGGTCTGCCGCGTGCCGGGTGAGCTCGCGGAGCAGCGCGGTCCCGATGCCGCGCCGGCGCGCCTCCGGGCGGACCCTGGCGACGACCGCCGCTCGGTCCGGCTCGTTCGAGCGGTCGGAACCACCGTGGGCGACGACGACACCGTCCTCCTCGGCGATGAGCAGCAGCCGAGCTGCCGTCTTCGACTGCTGCAGTTCGGCGACGCTCGGCGCGCGTTCGTACGGCAGGGCGGCGAGGCGCACCTGCCGCCAGGACTCGTAGTCGGCGGCCGTCTCGACCGGCCGGATCTCGATCACCCGGACATTAGGCCGTCCGCGATCTGGGCCGGGCCATCCATTTTCGGGATATGAGACGCAAGTTCTCATATTATGAGCCGATGGATGTTGCGGTGGTCGGTGGAAGTGTGGCGGGACTGCAGGCTGCGTTGACGTTGGGCCGCGCCCGGCGGCGGGTGGTGCTGTACGACGACGGTCGGGCGCGGAACCGGGCGGCTGAGCATGTGCACAACTACTTGGGTGCTGAGGGGCTCGCGCCTTCGGAGCTGCTGGAGGTCGGGTGGCGGCAGGTGGCGCAGTACGGCGTGGAGCTGCGGACTCGGCGGGTCGACGAGGTGACCGCAGACGACGACGGCTTCGTGGTCGACGGAGAGCGCGTGCGGATTGTGGTGCTGGCGACCGGGCTGTGGGACGAGCTGCCGGAGGTGCCTGGTGTCGCGGACGGTTGGGGACGGTCGGTCGTGGCGTGTCCGCATTGCCACGGATGGGAGGTGCGCGACGAGCCGCTGGTTCAGCTCGGGATGCGGGGCTTGCCGGAGCGCTCGGTGGCGCGGGCGCTGCTACTGAGCCGGTGGAGCTCCGACGTCGTGCTGCTGACCGACGGCGATGAGCTCACAGAGGCACAGTCGCATCGGCTGGCGCTGGCCGGCGTGAAGGTGCGCACCGAGCGCGTTGTCGCGGTGGGCGCAGCAGTGCAGCTCGCGAACGGTGAGGAACTGGCGACCCGGCAGGTCTTCGTGACCGTACGCGAGCATCAGCAGAGCGACCTCGCGGAGCAGCTCGGCTGCCAACTCGCGGACGGTGCAGTCGTCACGGACAACGCGGGCCGCACCACAGTGCCTGGCGTGTACGCAGTCGGTACCGCGGCGGCGCCGGCTCTGCTCGCGATCGGTGCGGCCGGGCAGGCGAGCACGACGGCGGTCGCCGTACACAACGATCTGCTGGAACTAGACCTGGGCAGCAGCTGGTAGGCGGGATGCATCGGCGGTCGGCCACTCGTTGGGCGAGCCGACGAGTTGGTCGAGCTGCAGGAGGCACCAGGGTGAAAGGTCCGGGACGGTGCGGACGTCGTCCCAGGCGACCCAGCGGAGGTCGGCGACCTCGGACGGGTTCGGCGTGGGCGCGCCGGTCCACCACACGCGGTACACCGGGCAGAGTTCGTTCTCGACGACGCCGGTCGGCATCTCGGCGCGATACCGGAACTCCGGGAGCACCAGGTCCACATCGCCGGGTCCGGCGGTGATGCCGAGTTCGTCCTCGAGCCGGCGCCGTACCGCGTGGTCCGGCGCCTCGCCCGGGAGTGGGTGCCCACAGCAACTGTTGGTCCAGACTCCCGGCCAGGTCGGCTTTCCGAACGCGCGCTGGGTCAGCAGCACCCGCCCGGCCGCGTCGACCACGTAGCTGGAGAACGCCAGGTGCAGCGGCGTCGCGGCATGATGGACCGTCGCCTTCGCCTCGGTCCCGACCGCACGTCCGCTCTCGTCCACCAGCACAACCCGCTCGTCCGTCACCCCTCGAGCCTAAACGGATTCTCCGCAGCCGCCGATGCCTGTTAGCCTCGGAGTGTGACCAAGCACTGCGTGACCTATCGACCGGCTCTGGGAGGAGCCGGCCTTCGGTAGTCCGCGCAGCCACTCCACCCAGAGCCTCAGAGGCAGGAACCGTTCGGTTCCTGCCTCTTCCGTGTGTTTCCGGAGGCACTGGTCCGTGGGTGCCTCCTGGTCGAGAGGAACCCCATGAATGCTGTGATCGATCGCCTACGCCGTACCACCGACCTCGTCGTCGGCGAGGACGATCTACGTGCCCGGCTGGAGTCCGGGCGGCCGCTGCGGATCAAGTACGGCGTCGACTGCACCGCGCCCGACCTGCACCTCGGGCACGCGGTCAACCTGTGGATGATGCGGCAACTGCAGGACCTCGGGCACCGGGTCGTCTTCCTGCTCGGAGACCTCACCACCCGCGTCGGCGACCCGACCGGACGCTCCGAGACCCGGCCGGTGCTCACGCCGTCGCAGATCGACGCGAACGCCGCATCGCTGTTCGAGCAGGTGTCGCTGATCCTGCGGACCGATCCGGAGGTGTTCGAGGTACGGCGCAATTCCGAGTGGTACGACGCGATGCCGGTCGCGGAGCTCCTCGGACTGTTCGCGCACGTCACGCAGGCTCAGCTGATGGGCCGTGACATGTTCCGCGAACGGGTCGCGGCCGGTCGCGAGATCGCCGTTCACGAGCTGGTGTACCCGGTGTTGCAGGGGTACGACAGCTTCGCGATGCAGAGCGATCTGACCATCGTCGGATCCGACCAGCTGTTCAACGAACAGCTCGGCCGACACCTCCAGCAACGGCTCGGCGCGCCGCCGCAGGTCGTCATCACCACGACGATCACCCCTGGAATCGACGGGCGGGCGAAGCAGTCGAAGTCGCTGCACAACTACATCGCGCTGACCGACAGTCCGCGGGACAAGTTCGGCAAAGTGATGAGCATTCCGGACACGCTGATCGAACCGTACGCCCGCGTCTACACCGAACTGCCCCTCGACACGGTCGTCGCACTCGGCGACGCCACCGGCCCGGCCGCGCGCGACGCCAAGCTCCGGCTGGCGGCCGCGATCGTCACGCGGTACCACGGCGCCGGCGTCGCCCGAGCTGAGCTGAAAGCCTTTCGTCACACGTTTTCCGAGCGTTCCGGGCCGTCCGAGATGCCGGTCGTGATCGTCCCGTCGACGGTGA
The DNA here is from genome assembly GCF_040649595.1 of Kribbella sp. NPDC048915. Lineage (NCBI taxonomy): Bacteria > Bacillati > Actinomycetota > Actinomycetes > Propionibacteriales > Kribbellaceae > Kribbella > Kribbella sp. NPDC048915. Next base: position 55,724 of record NZ_JBEZFT010000006.1, read on the forward strand.
CCACGGCGCTCGACCTGCTCCGGATGGTTCGTCCTGCCGACAGCAACTCCGAACTCCGCCGTCTCGTCCGCCAAGGTGCGGTGACAGTCGACGGCGTCCGCATCGACGACCCTGGCGAACCCGTTGCCCTGTCGCCCGGCGCTGTGGTGAAGTCGGGACCCCGCACCTGGCACCGCATCGAGCGAGAGTAGGCCCGTGGAAACCAAGACGGTCGAAGCCCTGGTCAGCGTCGGCACCCGCTACGTCGGGCGGGCGCCGACGTTCCAGGTCGAACCGGGGTGGTGGTCCGAGGTCGAGGCGATCACGCGACATCTCGACGCCTTGCTCGGCGTACGGGCCGTCGTCCTGCGCCTCGTCCACGCCGACGACGCCGAAGTTGGGCATGCACAGCCCGCCCCGGCCCCGGAGGCAAGCGGCCAGTTGGCGGGTGGTGCGACATCACGCGGGGGTTTGAGACAGGAAATAACGGGTCCCCACCCACCACAACCTGTCCACGCCCCCACAACTGTCCCGGACACACCAGGCCAGCCGCTCTCCGCGGTCAGCCCCTCAGCCGTCAGGCCCAGGCCCAGGCATCAGGCGTCAGCCGTCAGGCCCAGGCATCAGGCGTCAGGTCAGTGCTTCGAGGTACTCCGCTGACGTACACACCGCACCCACCCGAGGAAACACGTACGAAACGGCGAACTCATGCGCGTCGCCGTCCAGCCCGGTCATAGCGTCGGCGAGGAAGACGGTTTCGTACCCGAGGTCCGACGCCGCGCGCCCCGTCGATTCGACCCCGAAGTTCGTCGCGATGCCGGCGAGGACGACGTTCGCGATGCCACGGGACTGCAACTCGGCGTCCAGCGGCGACCGGCCGAACGCGCCGATCGACCGCTTCACAATCTCCAGGTCGCCTCCCTGCGGCGCCGCGGAAGGTGCGAACCCACTCCCCTCCGGCTGCACCTCCACCCCCGGCCGTTCCACCCGTACGTTGACCACCACCCCACCGGCGGCCCGCGTCGCCGCGGCCAACTCGGCGCAGCGCGCGAGCACAGCCGGTCCGTTCAGCGGCGTGGTGTCGAGAGCAACGATCCGCGGCATCAGATCGATCAGTATCAGCGCCGTACGGCGAGGTTCCAGGCGATTCACGACGCGAGCTTAAGGTCGACGAGATCCACACCGACGAGGTACCCGGTCTCTGCCGCGCTCTTGCCGCCAACGTCACCGTGAACTCGTGCTCGCTCTCGTACACCGTGCTGAGTTCAGCTCAGAACCGCAGTCGAAGTACCCGCGGCTGTCCAGTTGCCGAGCCCGCTGCGGACGGCGTCCGCCGGACGCGGGAGACTTGATCCGCACACAACTTGAGACTGCGGGAGATTTCGATGACTACCAGTGCTGCTGACGGCTCCACCCCAGCCCGGTCGGGCGAGGCCCAGATCGGCGTCACCGGCCTCGCGGTGATGGGCCGTAACCTGGCCCGGAACCTCGCGCGCAACGGGTTCCGCGTCGCGCTGCACAACCGGTCCCAGTCCCGCACCGACGCGCTGGTCGCGGAGTTCGGCCACGAGGGCGACTTCATCCCATCGACCGACCTGGAAGGTTTCGTCGCGTCGCTCGAGCGGCCGCGCAAGGTGATCATCATGGTCAAGGCCGGCGCACCGACCGACGCGGTCATCGACGAGCTGGTGCCGCTGCTCGACGAAGGTGACATCGTCGTCGACGCGGGTAACGCGCACTTCGTCGACACCCGGCGCCGCGAGGCCGCGTTGCGCGAGAAGGGCCTGCACTTCGTCGGTTCCGGCGTGTCCGGCGGCGAGGAGGGCGCGCTGAACGGCCCGAGCATCATGCCCGGCGGCTCCCCCGAGTCGTACGCCGCGCTCGAGCCGATGCTGACCAAGATCTCCGCCCACGTGAACGGCGAGCCGTGCTGCGTCCACGTCGGTCCGGACGGCGCCGGCCACTTCGTCAAGATGCTGCACAACGGCATCGAGTACGCCGACATGCAGCTGATCGCAGAGGCGTACGACCTGCTCCGCCACGTCCTCGACCTGACGCCCGCCGAGCTCGCGGACGTGTTCCGCGAGTGGAACACCGGCGACCTCGAGTCGTTCCTGATCGAGATCACCGCCGAGGTCCTCAGCCAGACCGATCCGACCACCGGGGGCGCGTTCGTCGACATCGTCCTGGACCAGGCCGAGCAGAAGGGCACCGGCCGCTGGACGGTGCAGTCCGCGCTCGACCTCGGCATCCCGGTCAGCGGCATGGCCGAGGCCGTGTTCGCACGGTCCCTGTCGGGTGACGTCGTACGGCGGGAGGCGGCGGCCGGCGTACTGCCCGGACCTGCGGAAGCGAAGGCCGATGTGGACCGCGAAGCCTTCGTCGAGGACGTGCGGCACGCGCTGTACTCGTCGAAGCTGGTCGCGTACGCGCAGGGGTTCGACGCGATCCGGGCGGCCAGCGACGAGTACGGCTGGGACGTCGACCTCGGCGCGATGGCGACGATCTGGCGCGGCGGCTGCATCATCCGGGCGCGGTTCCTGGATCGCATCAAGGAGGCGTACGACCGCAACCCGCAACTGCCGTCGCTGCTGGTCGACGACTACTTCCGGGACGCCGTGGCGAGCGGACAGGAGGCATGGCGCCGGGTCGTGGCGACCGCGGCTACCGTCGGCGTGCCGGCCCCCGGATTCTCGGCGGCGCTGTCGTACTACGACGGACTGCGGGCTGAGCGACTGCCTGCGGCGCTGATCCAGGGTCTTCGCGACCTGTTCGGGGCGCACACCTACAAGCGCGTCGACCGCGAGGGCAGCTTCCACCTCGAGTGGTCGGGCGACCGCTCCGAGACCGCTCAGTAGCACTTCAGTCGCAGGCGGCCGTCTGATCTCCGGGCGGCCGCTTGCTCAGTAATCGTTGCTTCGTCAGGCTTTCTTGGTGCGGCGATCGAACATATGTTCTAATGGACCGCACAGCGCCAGTTCGAAGGGATCGCCGCAACGATGACTGTAGACACTCTGGCAGTAGAGACGCCGTCCGACACCGCCGACACTCCCGGCCTGATGAACTCATCGGGCGCTGCCGAGGCCACCGCCCCGGCTCCGTCCGCCCCGTCGGACGTGCCCGCCACTCCGGCCGCTGATTCCGAGGCCGGTGCCGCGAAGCCGAAGAAGGCGCCGGCGAAGAAGGCCGCGGGCAAGAAGAGCAAGACCCTCGAGCTCACGCTGACCGTCACCGGCACGGCCGACGGCGAGTGGCGCGCCGAGCTCAAGCAGGGCACCACGTACCTAGCCCGTGACTTGGCCGTCGCAGCGGCCGCCGTGTCGCGCGCAGCCAAGGAGCTGCACGAAGACCTGTCGACCCCGATCGACGAGGTCATCGAAGAGGCCCGCGCTCAGCAGGCCGCGAAGGTCGCCGCTCTGGAAGCGGAGCTGGAAGCAGCCCGCAGGGCGCTGGCCGACCTCGACTGACCCGATCGGCTCCCGGCTGGGCCCTCAGCTCCCCGTGGTCGGTCACCTTCCCTGATCAACCACGGGGCAGTCAGTGCAGGCCCCGTCCGCATCCGTGTGAGGTGGTTGCGGACGGGGCCTGAACGCACCTCCCGCCGGCCGCTGCCTGGTGAGCAGGTGGCGGTCGGGTGGACGGGATGTGACTGAAATGGCACGCCGAAGGTGTGGGCGGGCAGAGGCGGTTGGCCTTACCGTGGGTGACCTGGGCCGGTGGGTGGGCCCGGTCTGTTCGGGATCCCTGGTCTGTTCGAGGGATCTGGCCGCTCCGGGGTGAGAAGGGGTCAGATGGGCACTTTCCAGGACTTGGGTTCGCTGCTGCTGGTGCGCGGCGCCGACGAAATCGACCACGCGGGCGGAAGCCTCTATGTCCATCTGCACCGGGTCGCCAAGCGCCTCGGTTCATTGGGCGCGTCCGACACACTGGTCCTCGCCGGGCTCGCGCACGCGGCGTACGGGACCGACGGTTTCCCGACGCATCTGTTCGACTGGAAGACCGAGCGCCCGGTCCTCGAGTCGGTGATCGGCTCCGAGGCCGAGGCGATCGTCTACCGGTACGGCGCCTGCGACCGCGAAACCACCTGGCGCGACCTCGCCGAACATCGCACCGTCACCGACCGCTTCACCGGTACCTCGGAAGAGCTCGGCACCGAAGCCCTCCGCGACTTCGTCGACCTCACCATCGTCAACGAACTCGACGTCCTCGACCACGACGCCGAACGCGCCGAGAAACTCCGCCCCTTCCTCCAAGACCAGATCCCCCGCTGGCAATCGCTGGCCTCCCCGGCCGTCCTGAACGAATCCCACCGCATCCTCCAACTCTGAGTCTGCACGCACGGCTGTCAGACTGGCGGGTGTGAAGAGGCTCCTGCGGCGGTGGTTTTGCGGGCATCGCTGCGGCAGCTGATGGTCTTCGCTGACCGCAGATCACCTCGCACTCAACTCGCACTGGGGCGGCGTGGCGGCGGGTGCTGAGGTACTTCGCTGAGCGCAGATTCCTGGTGTTGGGGTGGCTGGGAGCGGATGATCGAGGCATGGCCCAATACGAAGTGGTTGCGCGCGCGAAGCCCGTCCGGCGTCTGTCGAACGCCGCCTACATCGACCTGGCGTTGAACTCGTCGTCCTTGGACAAGGCGCTCAAGTTCCAGCGCGTCGAGGACCTGCCGGACGGCACGATCGCCGTCGTGCTGCAGCACAAGATGTCTCCCCGCAAACACGACACCGCCCGCGAACTGGCGAATCGCAGCCTCGCCCAACTCGGCATCCCCGCCCGCCAGGTCGAACGCATCGACCTCCACCGCCTGACCCGCAAAGGCGGCCGAGCCCTGATCCGCTCCTGGCCCGGCCCGCATACTCCACCGCCAGGCACCGCCGGCGACCGCGAACCCCGCCAGCCCAAACCCACCCCACCGTCCCTCCGCGCCTACCGCCCCGAACCCCCACACTGAGCCCTAGATGATTGATGCACGGCCCGAAGGTGTGCACGCTCGACAGTTAGTGTGGCGCGGGACGGGTCTGTTCGGTGTCTGATTCACGCTCAGCTGTGACCCCTCGCACGGGAGACGTCCTAATGAGACCTGACACGCGCCGCACGCCGCACGCCCGAGCGCGCTCCATCACCGCCTACGACCATCGAATCCAGACCAGGCCGTGCATCATCATCTATGGGCCTCGAACCGGGAATAGGTGCCTTGAACAGGAAATGGGGGCCGTGAACACGTAATTTCCTGTTCAACGCCTCCAGAGGTGGGGTCATGGGCGGCCGGTCGCAGGCGCTCGCCGCGACCGCCGACCAAAGGTGTGCGAGCCCCAGGCATACCAGCACTACCGCGCAGGCGCGAGACACCGCCGCGAGCCGGTGGGGTGTGAAGGTCTGGACGTATCCGCTGCGCGTCCCACCGAACCACGGCGCCGGGTGGTGGGTGGTGGGTGGTTACCTGCGCGGCGGCGTACCCACGCGGGCATCTCCCGAAGCACGTGCACCGCCGCGGGTCATGTCGCGATGGTCGGTGGGGGAACCCGACCGGCGGCATCCCCCACCCGGAGGCGTACCCCACCGGAGACGTACCCCGCGCGGTTGACTCCCGCCATACCCGCGCGGGTCGGCTCCGACGCAACCCGCGCGAGTACGCTTTCGGTACCGCGGGGGCGGGTTACTGGGGGTAGAAGACTTCGAAGCGGGTGGCGTAGCGGGTGCCGAGTTGGGTGCCGGCGGGGCGGGAGGCGCCTTCCAGGAACTCGACCGGGTCGAAGTCGCGGTTGAGGCCTTCGATGTAGGCCTTGTGTGCTTCGAGGGAGCGGACGCCGAGGTCGAAGGTGTCGGTGGTGTCGACGGCGTGGCGGGCGTTCGGGGAGGCGGCGGCCCAGACCTGGCGGACGCCGTCCCATTTGTCGCCGGCGTCGGGGAAGATCCAGCGGTTGGCGGCGTCGCGGACGGCGTCGAGGGTGGCGCGGCCGGTGTTGATGTGGTCGGCCTGGTTGAGGGCGGTGTCGCCGTCCCAGGTGTCGCGGAAGTTGTTGGTGATGACGATCTCGGGCTGGTGGCGGCGGATCGCGGCGGTGATGACGCGGCGGAGCGCGACGCCGTACTCGATGGTGCCGTCCGGCTGGCCGAGGAACTCGACCGCGGAGACGCCGACGATGCGCGACGACTCGATCTGCTCGGCTTCGCGGAGCGGGCCGCATTCGGCCGGGTCGACGCCGTCGATGCCGGCCTCGCCGGAGGTGAGCAGGCAGTACACGACTTGCTTGCCCTGGGCGGTCCAGCGGGCGATCGCGGCCGCGGTCCCGAATTCGAGGTCATCGGGGTGCGCGACGACGGCGAGCGCCTTGTGCCAGTCCTCGTCGACCGGTTCGAGCCGGTGCAGTTCGTTCATGCTGGCAGGCTACTGGCCGAACACCAGGCGGGTGTAGGGGTTTGCGAACACGCGTTGCGGATCCAGCCGGTCGCGGGCCGCGAGGAAGTCGTCGAAGTGCGGATACAGCCGGCGCAGCTCGGCGGCGGTCAGCGTGTGCAGCTTGCCCCAGTGCGGCCGCCCGTCGTAGTCGGCGACGATCTTCTCGAAGGCGCGGAAATACGGCTCGTGCGGCAGCCGGTGGTACTGGTGGATGGCGATGTACGCCGTGTCGCGCCCGGACGCGGTGGACAACCAGATGTCGTCCTGTGCCGCCACCCGCACCTCGATCGGGAACTGGATCCGTGCGCCGGACGCGTCGATCCACGCCCGCAGCCGGCGCAGTACGTCGACCACGTGTTCGCGCGGCACGGCGTACTCCGATTCGCGGAAAACCACGTTGCGTTCGGAGCAGAACACCTTGTACGACGCGTCCACGTACTCGCGCGCGGTCAGCGCCCGGGACGCGAGCCGGTTGATCCGCGGCACCAGCTCCTGCTGCCGCGTCGCGATCCGGTTGGTCAGCTCGAAGACCCGGTTGGAGAGCAACTCGTCGTCGATCCAGCCGCGCACCCGGCCGATCGGCGACGGGCCGACGCCCGGCGCGACGCGGTTGTTGCGCTTGGTGAGCGCGAGGTCGGTGTGCGGGAACCAGTAGAACTCGAAGTGATCGTTGCCGTCGGCAAATTCGTCGAAGCCGTCCAGCACCTCGGCGAGCGGCAGCGGCATCTCCTGCGCCCGGAGCAAGAACGCCGGCACGCACTGCAGGGTCAGCGAGCTGATCACGCCGAGCGCGCCGACCGAGACCCGCGCGGCCGCGAAGACGTCCGGGTTCTCCTCGGCGGAGCAGTGCAGCACCGAGCCGTCGGCGGTGACCAGGTCGAGCGCGACGACCTGCGTGGCCAGGCCGCCGAGCCGCGCGCCGGTCCCGTGGGTGCCCGTGGAGATCGCGCCCGAGATCGTCTGCTTGTCGATGTCGCCGAGGTTCGCCATCGCCAGGTCGAAGGCCGCGAGCCCGGCGTTGAGCTTGCGCAGACCGGTGCCCGCGCCGACGGTGACCAGGCCGGTGACGCGGTCGGCGTGGGTGATCGCCGAGAGTCCGTCGAGGCGGATCATCACCTGTTCCGGCACCGAGCACCCGGTGAACGAATGGCCGGAACCGACCGCCTTGAGCTTCTTGCCCTGCGCGGCCGCGGCCTTGACCGCCGCCGCGAGCTCGTCGGTCGAGCCGGGGCGCAGCGTTTCCACACCCGTCGCCGACTCGGTGCCGGACCAGTTCCGCCAGGTGGTCATCCGAAGTTCTTCCCTTCGCCGCGATAGGTCTTGAGCTCGCTGACCTCCGCACCGTCGATCGCGTACAGAATGTCGAACCGCTCCAGCATCTCCCCCGCTTTCGCGTACCGCATCCACACTTTGTCCCCGATTTTCAGCCGATCGGCCGATTGTCCGCGGACCGGAGTCTGCACCTCGCCGGCGCCTTCGGTGCCGAGCAGCTTCAGCCCGGCCGGCCACGCCGGCAACGGCAGCCGGGATTTCTTCGCCGGACCGGACGCGACGTACCCGCCGCCGAACAGCGTGGCGATTCCCGGCGCGGGCCGCCGTACGACGTCGAGCGCGTAGACCATCGCGGCCTCGGGCTGGAACACGTCGTACTTGTCGAACAGGGTCGGCCCGTAGAGACCGGAGCCGGCGGTGACCTCGGTGACCACTGGGTCGGCGCTGCTGATCTCCAGGCTGCCGGTCCCGCCACTGTTGACGATCCGCAGCGGAGCGACCTGCTTGACCGCGTCGACGACGGCGCCGCGCCGGTCGGCGAGTTCGGCGGCCGAGCGGCGCTTCACCCAGCGGACCGCCGGCGACGTGTCGGGGAGCCCGGCGATCTGCGCCTCGTAGAACATCACGCCGGCCAGCTCGAACCTGTCGTCACCGGCAACGGTCCGGGCGAGCGTCGCGACCTCGGCAGGCGTGCGCAGTGGCGACCGCCGGACGCCGAGGTGCTGACCGAACACCCGCAGCGACGCGTCGACGTCGAGACAGACCTGGAGCCGCGCCGGACCGGTCGCGGCGGCGCGGATGTAGCCGAGATGCTCCGGCGAGTCGATCATCAACGTGATCCGCGACGCGGCGACCGGGTCCTCGGACAGCTCGCGCAGCGCGCCGCGGTGGGTCGTCGGGTACCCGAGCAGGATGTCGTCGACGCCGTTGCGCGCCAGCCACAGCGCCTCGGGCAGCGCATAACTCATCACACCGTGGAACCCGGGCCGCTCGAGCGCGGCCATGATCAGCGGGCGGCAGCGGACCGACTTCGAGGCGATCCGGATCGGCGTACCGGCAGCGCGGCGGACCAGGTCGTCCGCGTTCCGGCGGAACGCGGCGAGGTCGATCACCGCGTACGGCGCATCGAGTCGCGCGGTGAGCCGCGCATACCGGTCGAAGTCACCCATAACCGGAGTGTAGGACACGAAATACTGAAAGGTAATACAACTTCGGCGATCGGTCCGGCTACTGATCGATGACCGCTTCCAGGGCCGGTACGACGCTGCGCGCCCAACCGGACTGCTCCGCCGCATCACCCGAGGTCGCGGCCAGCAACGCCACCGTCGACCCCTTCACCACCGACACGTCGACGTACGACTCCGCTCCGGCGTACGAGCGCACGGAGGCGGCAGCGTGCTCGTCGGTCCACAGCTCCCGGACGCTCAGGTCGCCACCTGTACCGCAGGCCTTCATCCGAGCCGCATACCCGTCGTAGTACTTCTCGGCCGCGTCTGGCGTGGCGAAGCGAAGCAGCAGGGCTGTCGCCGGCTGCGCGTCCGCAGTGCGGTAGCTGCCGGTCAGCGCGTACGTGGGAACAGGCAGCGAGCCCGTGACCTCCCGCCCAGCACACCCAGAGGGCAGGGCTTCGTAGGACGCCTGGTGTGCGTTGCGGCGACGCGTCCAGGTGTTGTTGCCGACGAAGCCGACCTCAGCGCCACCTGGGTCGGTGTACGTCTTCCAGCCCGCTCCAAGCTTGTCCGGCGCCGGGAGGTTGCCGGCCGTCAGCGGACCAGCAGTGGCCGGAGGTGGTGCGGTCGCCTCCTCGGGCAGCTCCGGCGGTACGGCGGCGTCCGTCGGCTCCGCCGTACTCAACGTGTTGGTCGGCACGGGCACCGTGGGCCCCGTAGTCCCGTCGACCGGGGTCGGCGACGCAGCCGGAGCAGGTGGCGTCGCCGCGTCAGCACTGCACCCCGCCAGTAAGGCAGACAGCGCAGTGCCGAGCACGGCGGCACCTACTACTAGCGTTTTCACTTCGGCTGGAAGTGCTGATAGTCGGGTTTGGACCAGCGCGCGCCCCAGAAGTACCCCTGTCCGATCAGCGCCTTGGTCGGCGTACTGGTCGAGAACAGCATGCCCGGGCGCGCCACGGACCGGTTGCGGTACGACGCACCGTTCGACGGGTACCAGACGCCGTTCGCGGCCAGATACGGGTTCTCGACGGTGTTGATGTCGAGCGCCCAGCCGTACGAGTGCGGGGACAGCGAGTACGGATCACCCGTGACGCGGCGGCAGTTGAACGCGGACGTGTTGTCGGCCGCCATCGACTTGATGTCGCTGCCGCCGAACCGGTCGACGCGGCGCATCTGCCGGATCGGGAACTTCGCCGCGAACGTCGAGGTCCACGCGGTGATCAGCTTCGACACCGCGGCGTCCCGCACGATCAGCTCACCGCGGTGCACCCGGCCGTCGAATCCCCAGTAGTTCATCTGCAGTAAGCGCAGCGACGACGGCTTCACCGGGCATCCGGCGCGGTACGTGTACGGCACCATCGCGGCGCTCACGGCATACACCTTGGGGTTCAGCGCGGCCTTGACGACGATCTTCGCCAGGCCGGAGTACTCCATCGCGGGCTGCGTGACGTACCGCGTGACGACGCGAACCGTCCGCGTCGCCGGCAGATCGTCCGGGACCCGGAGCCGGAAGTTGCCCGCGGCATCCATCTTTCCGATGGTGACGAGCCGCCACTTGCCGCTGCCCAGGTACTCCTGCAGCGCGAGTTCCTTGCCCGGCTCGGCCGGCACCATCCGCCCGGTGACGGAGACTCCGGTCAGGGTGGCGTACCAGGGTGCCGGGGTGTTGATCAGGATCTTCCGGTCCTGGATCGTCACGTTGCGGTAGTCGGAGATTGCCAGCGCTGTCTCCGCCTTGACACCGATCATCGTGCGGAACGCCCAGGTGCCGGTGTACGGCGCGACGTAGCTGAACCGGTACGCGCCGCCGGTCGTGGTGCGGGTCGACGCGCGCAGCACCCAGGCGCCGGGAACGCGCTGCCACAGGGTGATGTACGAGCCCGTGATCGGCTGACTGATCTTTCCGGTGAAGACCGTCGGCTTGTCCTCGTAGGACGCGGCCGGCTGGTTCAGCGTGATCGACCACGCCGCCGCGGGAGTCGCCACCGCACTCGTCGGCCGGGGCGTCGCCGGCTGGGTCGGCGTGGTTGTGGACGGAGACGGCGTGGACGGAGGCAGTGTGGATGGAGGCGGTGCGGATGGAGGCGATGTGGACGGTGGCGGCGTCTCGGACGGCGACGACGTACCGGGCCCGGGCGAGGCACTCCCCGACTCGCTCTCCGGCGCACTCGGCGATGTACTGCCCGACGGACTCGACGAGGGACCCGGTGACGGACTTTCGTCCGCCTGCGCCACCCCCACCGGCGCCAGAATCACCAGCGCCGCGACCGCCACCCCAACGAAGCGTTTCATCCGCCTCCCCCTCCCGTGGACGAACACGTACCCAATTGACACGCCGTCACACAGAGAGACGCCAAAAGTTGGCGGCTGGTTGTGTTAGTCCTGAAGTCTCTTCACCGCGGCGTCCACGCGCTCGTCCGTCCCGGTCAGCGCGACCCGGATGTGACGCTCCCCGGCCGTCCCGTAGAACGCCCCCGGCGCGACCAGGATCCCCCGGTCCGCCAGCGCACCGACGGAGCCGTACGCGTCGTACGACGGGTGCGACGCCCACAGGTACAGTCCGCCGTTCGACAGGGTGATCTCCCAGCCGGCGTCGGTCAGCGCGTCCCGCAGTACGGCGCGGCGCCGCAGGTACCGCGCACGCTGCTCCTCCACGTGCGCGTCGTCGGCGAACGCGACAGCCATCGCGGCCTGGATCGGTGACGGCACCATCAGCCCCGCGTGCTTCCGCACGGCGAGCAACTCGGCCACAACCGTCTCGTCGCCCGCGACGAAGCCACCGCGGTACCCGGCCAGGTTGGACCGCTTGGACAGCGAATGCACCGCCAGCAGGTTGTCGAAGCTGCCGCCGCACACGTCCGGGTGCAGCACCGACACCGGCTTCTCGTCCCAGCCGAACTCGGTGTAGCACTCGTCGCTGACCAGCAGTACGTCGTTCGCTCGCGCCCAGTCGACCGTACGGCGCAGGTCGTCCGGCGAGGTGATCTCACCGGACGGGTTGCGCGGCGAGTTCAGGTACGCGACCCGGACCGGGCCGTCGTACGTCGTCGGGTCCGCGACCGGGACGCTGGTCGCCCGGGTGAGCGCGGCGCCGGCCTCGTACGTCGGGTAGGCCAGATCCGGGATGAGGACGGTGTCACCGGCACCGATCCCGAGCAGCGTCGGCAGCATCATGATCAGCTCTTTGGTGCCGATCACGGGCAGCACACCGCTCTGCGGGTCCACACCGGTGACGTCGAGTCGGCGGGCCATCCAGTCGACGGCCGCCTGCCGCACCGCCGCCGTACCGATCGTGGTCGGGTAGGCCGGGGCGTCCGCCGCATCCGCCAGCGCCTGCTTCACCAGCGCCGGCACCGGATCCACCGGACTACCGATCGACAGGTCGACGATCCCGTCCGGATGCGCGGCCGCCTTCTGCTTGTACGGCTGCAACATGTCCCACGGAAAATCCGGCAACCGCCGCGAAGTCTCGAAGATCACCGCCCCATTCTCCCCCGGCGGCGGTGACCACCGGCACCGCCTGCCCGCTCCGCGAGAATCGGCGTCAGAGGTAGAGGCCGGTTTGGCCGTCCTCGAGGCGGCCGGCGGCCACCGCGTGCAGGTCGCGTTCACGCAGCAGGATGTAGTCGTCGCCGCGGACCTCCACCTCGGCCCGGTCCTCCGGGTCGAACAGGACCCGGTCGCCGACCTCGACCGTGCGCACGTTGGCGCCGATCGCGACGACCTTCGCCCAGGCCAGGCGGCGGCCCATCTGCGCGGTGGCGGGGATCAGGATGCCCGCCGACGACTTGCGCTCGCCCTCCTGCTCGAGGGCGACCAGGACGCGGTCGTGCAGCATCCGGATCGGCAGCTTGTCGTCGGAGAGCCGCTTGCGAGAAGTCACCGGCGGCCCACCAGGCGACGGATCAGCAGCAGGACGCCGACCACCCCGGCCACCGCACCGGCGACCGCGACGATCTTCTGGGTCCGCAGTTGGCCCTGCTCGTCGAAGACCTGGGACCTGGCCTGCTCGACCTGCCGCAGGGCCAGGTTCTTCGGGTTGGCCCGGTCGACCAGCTCGTCCACGGTCGAGGCCAGGCGCGCACGGGTGGCGGCGATGTCCGCCTCGATCTGCTCGGCGGTCCGAGCCTTCGTGTCCGACACGAGTCGGCGCTCCCTTCCTACAACGGGGCTGTCAGGGGTGGGGCCCGATCTGCCCCTCGTCAACAACCATCCTCGCAGGTCATCTCCGCAAGTCCACGACCACCTTGATGTCATCCGGTTCCCGCTGCAATGCGTCCGGCCAGCAGGACAGCGGGACGGTCCGGGTGACCAGGCGGCACAGCCAGTCCCGGTCCGCGGCGAGCAGCACGTCCACGGCGTCGACGTAGTGCCGCTTCCCCGCATTCACGGTCCCGACCAGTGCGGCGTTGCGGACCACCAACTGCCGAACCAGCGCGTCGAGCTGTACGTCGACACTCGCCGGTCCGGGGTGGATCCCTGCCAGACACATGACACCAGCAGGCGGCAGCAGTGCAGCACAGTCATATACCAACTGACCGACACCGGTCGCCTCGATGACCACATCCGGTACGACGTCCAGCTGCGCCAGGTCGGTGAGGTACGTCCCGCCGAGCGCCCGTACCAGCTCCGGCTTGGGCCCGTCCTCGACACGGTCGAGCACGTGGACGTCGTACCCGCGCTGCCGGGCGATCACAGCCGCCAGCAGCCCGATCGGACCGGCGCCCGTCACCAGTACGTGCTGCGGCGCGAACCACGACCGCGCACCAACCTGGTCGATCTGCTCCCACGCCTTGGTGAGAATGCTGGCCGGCTCCACGAGTACGCCGAGTTCGCCCAGCTCGGCCGGCACCGGTACGGCGAAGTACGGGTCGACCCGCCAGCGCTCGGAGCCGTACCCGTCCATCTCCTTGAGGCCGCGCTCGGTGTACCGCCCGTTGCGGCAGAAGTCCCACTCGCCGCGCGCACACGCCGGACATGGCACCGGGTCGGGCCGGCGGACCACACCGGCCACCAGGTCGCCGGCCGCGAAGCCCGTTCCCTCGGGCGCCTCCAGTACGCGACCGAGCGATTCGTGCCCGAGGACGAGCCGTTCGGAGCCGTACCGCCCGCTGCCGAAGACGCCGGAGACCATCTCGAGGTCGGTCCCGCAGATCCCCGTCAGCAGGCCCTCCACCAGGATCGACCCGTCCGCGGCCGGCGGTTCGGGGACCTCGTCAACAGTTGCCGAACCGGCTTGTCCCGGGGTGATCGTCATGGCCCGCATCGGCTCAGGCTAACCGGGCGATGCCCGCCGCGCCGCGCTCCGTCCACGCACGTACGATGGCGCCAGGAACCGACCCGTGGAGGACCTGATGCCCGACCGGCTGTCCGTCGGCGACACCGCACCCGACTTCACCCTGCCCGATGCCGACGGCAACGACGTGGCGCTGGCGGACCTGCGCGGCAAGAACGTGATCGTGTACTTCTACCCCGCCGCGATGACCCCGGGCTGCACCAAGCAGGCCTGCGACTTCCGGGACTCGCTGGACTCGCTCCAGGCGGCCGGGTACGCCGTTCTCGGCATCTCGCCGGACAAGCCGGCCAAGCTGGCGAAGTTCCGCGAGCGCGACGGCGTCACGTTCCCGCTGCTCAGCGACCCGGACAAAGAGGTGCTGACCGCGTACGGCGCGTTCGGCGAGAAGACGATGTACGGCAAGAAGGTGACCGGGGTGATCCGGTCCACGTTCGTCGTCGACCCGGACGGGAAGATCGCGCTGGCGCAGTACAACGTGAAGGCGACCGGCCACGTCGCGAAGCTCCGCCGCGACCTGGGCCTCTGACGCGCTGGGGTGTGAAAAGACTTCCCTTCTGCTGGTTACCGGAGGGAAACCTTCGACCGTTTCACGACCACGGTCCATGGAACGGTCGTTTGGGCAAACTCCTGATGTGATTCGGGTCACACGAACTTCTCAGCGGATCGCAGCGGCGTCGGTACGCAGGGTGATTTTTTGAGCGTTCCTGCGAAAGACCGGTACTGCGGCGACGGTTCCGGTTCAGCGACGGGTGTGTCACGACCGTTCGCGGCCTTCGCGGTGACGTGCGGAAACCGGGTACTCTGCGCGCGCAGTCAGCCTCTGGGAGGGAGGGACCTGCCGCGATGGGAAAGCATTCCTCTGCGGTGACGCGAAGTAACAACAACCGGCGGTCGGTGTACATCACCGCGGTCGGCGTCCTGGTGCTCGCGCTCGGTGCCGTGTTTGTGGTCCGGTCCTTCGGGAGCGAGGCCGGCGCCGACGGGTTCCTCGGTTCCGGTTCGGACTGCAAGGACCCGACGCAGATCCAGCTGTCCACGACGCCGGAGATGCAGGCCCCGCTCGAGGCGGCGGCCAAGTCGCTGGCCGCGAAGGGCGGCAAGGACGGGACGCCGTGCCTTCAGGTCACGATCACCGCGGTCTCGTCGGCCCAGGTCGCCCGGGACGTCGCGCGCGGCAGTGACAACCGCCCCGATCTCTGGGTGCCGGACTCTTCGCTGTGGGTCGCCCAGGCCGACGACGGCCAGAGCGTCCCGAACGTCGCGGTCGCCTCGGTCGCCACGTCCCCGCTGGTCCTGGTCGGCCGCAACGACAACTTCGCCGACACCTCGTCCTGGCTGCGGATCCTCGGCGCGACCGAGCCGGCCCTGCTCGACCCGCTGAACACCTCCGTCGGCGCCCTGTCGCTGCTGGCCGTCCAGATGGAGCGGCAGAAGACCTCCGCGTCGGACACCCAGATCGCGCAACTCGTCGTACCGCTCGCGCAGCACCTCGGCTCGCTGGCCAAGCCGTACACAGATGTGAACGCGCTGTTCGGCCGTGCCGACCAGGACGGCAGCAAGATCGTCGTTCCGGCCTCCGAGCAGAGCTTCGTGAAGTACCAGGAGGAGCACCCGGAGGCGCAACTGCGGGCGATCCAGCCGGTGACCGGCACGCTCACCCTGGACTACCCGATCGTGGTCACCGCCAAGACCGACACCGACGCGGCCACCGAGGCCGCTCAGACGCTGGCCGGCGAGTTGCTCACCGACAGCGCCGCGCAGGCCCGCGACGAGGCCGGGTTCCGCGACACCACCTTCAGCCCGCTGAACGGCGGCCGTGGCGTCGGCGACCTCAACCAGCTGCCCAAGCCGACCAGCGCGGCGATCACCTCGACGCTGCAGAACTGGACCCGGCTGTCGCTGTCCACCCACTCGCTGGCCGTCATCGACGTCTCCGGTTCGATGGCCGAGAAGGTCGGCGACAAGACCCGGATGCAGCTCACGATCGAGGCCGCGGTCGGCGGTCTGAGCCTGTTCCCGGACACCGCCCAGCTCGGCCTGTGGACGTTCTCGACCAAGATCGGCTCGCTGGACGCGGACTACAAGCCGCTGGTGCCGATCGCGCCACTGTCGAAGGTGCAGCGCGACAAGATCACCGCCCAGCTGCGGATCCAGCAGCCGATCCCGAACGGCGGCACCGGGCTGTACGACACCGCGATCGCCGCCGTCCGCCAGGTCCGGCAGGAGTACAAGTCGAACGCGGTCAACACAGTCCTGCTGTTCACCGACGGCAAGAACGACGACCCGGGCAGCCCGACGCTGGCCCAGGCCGTGCAGACGCTGCGCAGCCTGCAGGACCCGGCCCGCCCGGTCCGGATCATCGCCCTCGGCATGGGCCCGGAGGCGAACGCCGACGAACTCAGCGCCCTGGCCGGCGCCACCGGCGGCGCGTCGTACGTCACGCGCGACCCCGCCGAGCTGAAGAAGGTGTTCATCGACGCCCTGCAGAGCCGCTGAGACCACGCCCTCCCCTAGGATGGATCTTCCCGGGGAGGGCGTGTCCTCTTCGGAACCAGCCAGAGTGGTGGAACGGCAGACACACCGGCTTTAGGTGCCGGCGCCCCCGGGCGTGCGGGTTCAACTCCCGCCTCTGGCACACACCGTTGGTCAGCTGATCGCGCCTGTGGTGCCGTCGATCGTGATGGTTTCGCCGGACCGGATGCGGGTTGTTGCCTGCGGTACGGCGAGGACGGCGGGGATGTGTTTCTCGCGGGCGACGATGGCGGCGTGGGACAGGATGCCGCCGTGTTCGGTGACGACGCCGGCGGCGATGGACAGCAGTGGCGTCCACGCGGGGTCGGTGTAGGGACAGACGAGGATGTCGCCGGGGCGGACGGTCGAGAAGTCGGCCGGCCCACGGACGACCCTGGCCGGTCCGGTCGCCGTGCCGTGGCTGCCGGGGACACCTGCCAACCCCGAAGCTCCAGGAGCAGGCGGCTGCACAGTGACCGGACGAGCCTGCAGGATCCACAGCTGCGAGCCTGCGATCGCCCATTCGATGTCTTGCGCGCCACCACCCAGCACCGTGGTGACCGAGCCGCCCAGGTCCGCCAGTTGTCGCGCGGTCGCGTCGGTGAGGCTCGCCGTACGGCGTCGGTCGGCGGGCACCCGGCGTACCGCCAGTCCAGAAGTGTCACGCTCCAGCGACGTCCGCTTGTCGCCGACCGTCCGCGTGACAGCACCGTCCACCACCTCGTACCGGTCGGGTGTCACGCGCCCCTCGACCACACTCGGCCCGAGACCCCACGAGGACTCGATCAGCGTCCCGGCAACGCCGGTGAACAGCACACCCGAAACATCAGCGTCCACCTGCCGCTGCACGATCACCGCCATCGCCGGCTCGACACCGCCGGCCCGGTACGCCGTGGCTCGCGCGGACCGCGACGACTCACGACAGGCCCGTACCGCGTCCACGACCGCGGCAACACCTTGGACGCCGAGGAAGCTGTCGTGCTGCCCCGCGGCCGAGGTGAGCGCGGTGTCCTCATTCGCCGCGGACGACCGTACCGCCACCGGCGCGTCACCGAACGGCGCGAGCCACTCCGCGAGACCCGAGTCGGCGCACGAGAACGGGACGACCACGCCGTCCGGCACCGGCAGACCGTTGCGAAGCAGAACGCCGAGCGTGGCCGCCTTGGCACCGCACTGCTCCACCGTCGCCGCCGCGAGGGGCACCAGCATCCGAGCTCCTATCAACGAAACGTTGACAACACAATGTTGACAACGTTCTGTTGATGATCCACCGTTGACGCCATGCGACGCAAGCACGACGCGGCACAGGCGGATCAACTGCAGGCCGAGCGGGAGCGCGCGGCCCGCGAGCAGCTGCTCGCGAAGGGCGCGAAGGACCTGCCGAGGCGGCCGTGGCGCCCGGCGCCGATCCCGCTGGCCGCCGTGGATCTGACTCAGTTCGCGGTCTGGCGTGCCCACGAGTTGAGCGACGACGACCTGCTCGCGGCACTGGCCCTGCTGCCGGCCGCGCGGGCCGAGGTCGACGAGGTCGAGGCCGGATTGCTGTTCCTGGCCAGGAGTTCGGGGCTGACCTGGGCCGAGATGGCCGACGCGATGGGTTTCGGTTCGCCACAGGCCTGCCAGCAGCGGTTCAACCGCCTGGCCGCACGCCGGGACGCCTGATGCACCGCGTGCTGCACGCGGTTCGGCTGCTCGGATTCGGCTCGGCGACGGCGATCGCCCGCCGGTTCGACCTCGGCCACGCCACCGTCGAGGACTCGTTGCAGGACGCGCAGGCGCGCGGCTGGACGACGTACAGCAGCTTCGCCGGCACGTCCGGCTGGTCACTCACTGAACAAGGCCGCACCGAGAACGAGCGACTGCTCAGAGCCGAGCTCGACGAGGTGCCGGGCGGCGCCGGCAAAGTCCAGCAGGTGTACGACGAGTTCTTGCCGCTGAATGCCCTTCTGCAGCAGGCCTGCACCGACTGGCAACTCCGGCCGACGCCGACCGACCCGCTCGCCGCGAACGACCACACCGACGCCGAGTGGGACGCCGGGGTCCGGCACGAGCTCGAGGCCGTCGAGCGCGCGCTCGGCGGCATGGTCGGACAGCTCAGCGATGTGCTGCCGCGCTTCAGCGGGTACGACGCACGATTCGCGGCTGCGCTACGTCGGGGCGACGTGGATCGCAGCGACAGCGACTCCTGTCACCGCGTGTGGTTCGAGCTGCACGAGGACCTGCTGGCCACACTCAACCTGCAGCGTTAGCTAGTTGCCCTCGGCGTCCAGATAAGCAGCCCCGCGGGGCGAGAGCCGGTAGCCGACTTCGAGACTGTAGGTGAGACCAAGGTTCTTCAGCTTGCGTACGTCAAGCTTGAACGGCGCGGTCTCCCGCCCGAGCGATGCGGCCAGCTCGGCAGCCCGCGTCGCCGGCTTGGTCTGGATCAGCCGGAGCGTCTCGAGCGTCCACGCGCCGTGGTGGCTGAGTTCGTCGAATTGCGCCAGCCGCGCTCGCAGATCCGCCAGCTGTTCCGGTGACAGCGAGGTCTGAGCGGCAAGCTCGTCGCGCGGGTCCGGACCTTCGACGAGGTGGAACCGGATCAAGAACGTCGGCAGTGTCTCGTCACCGCGCAAGCGGCGCCGGACGTCCTTCGCGTTCCGGCGATCGGCGAGCTCCAGGTCCGGGTCGTTGTCGGCGATCAGGTCCGGGTTCACCTGGCGGATGCTGTCGATCTCGATCCGCCCGGCGTTGGTCCGGTAGACCCGCCCCTCGACCACCCGCGGTTCCGCCCACCGCCGGTACGCCACCGTGATCCGCCCGGCCGCGACGCCGTCCTTGTCCAATCCCGCGAACAGCATTCCTAGCTCCCCAATGCCTTGGCCACGATCGGGGCCAGTTCGCGCAGGGCCTTGCCGCGGTGGCTGATCGCGTCCTTCTCCTCGATCGACAGCTCGGCCGTGGTCCGGTCGTAGCCTTCGGCCTGGAACAAGACGTCGTACCCGAAGCCGCCGGTGCCGCGCAGTTCCCGGATGACCGAGCCGCGCATCTCGCCGTGCACCACCTCGTCCGGGCCGTCCGGACGGACGAACGCGACCGCCGCCACGAACGACGCGCCGCGCCGCTCGTCCGGTACGTCCTCCAGCTGCCCGAGCAGCAGCAGGTTGTTCGCGTGATTGTCCTTCGCCGGACCGGCCCAGCGGGCGGAGAGCACGCCGGGCATCCCGTTCAGCGCGTCGACGCAGATCCCGCTGTCGTCCGCGATCGACGGCAACCCGGTCGCCTCGAGGGCGGCGCGCGCCTTCAGCAGCGCGTTCCCCTCGAACGTCGGCTCGGTCTCCGGCGGCTCGTCGTACAGCGGGACGTCGCCGAGCCCGAGCACCTCGATCCCGGGCACGATCGGCGTCAGGATCCGCCGCAGTTCCTCGAGCTTCTTCTTGTTGTTCGAGGCAAGCAACACACGCGTCATGCCAGGGCCTCTTGCTGGATCTTGGCGAGGTCGGCGCAGCCGGCCAGACCGAGCTCGAGCAGGCTGTCCAGCTCGGCGCGGTCGAACGGCGCGCCCTCTGCCGTCCCCTGCACCTCGATGAACTTGCCGTCGCCGGTGATCACCAGGTTCATGTCAGTCTCGGCGCGGACGTCCTCCTCGTAGCACAGGTCGAGCATCGGCGTACCGTCGATGATCCCGACCGACACCGCGGACACACTGCCGGTCAGCGGCTCGCTCTTCAGCAGCTTCCGCTCGCGCAGCCACGACACCGCGTCGGCGAGGGCGACGTACGCACCGGTGATCGCCGCGGTCCGGGTGCCGCCGTCGGCCTGCAGGACGTCGCAGTCGAGCAGGATGGTGTTCTCACCGAGCGCCTTGTAATCGATCACCGCCCGCAACGACCGGCCGATCAGCCGGGAGATCTCGTGGGTGCGGCCACCGATCCGACCCTTGACCGCCTCGCGGTCCGAGCGGGTGTTGGTGGCCCGCGGCAGCATCGCGTACTCCGCGCTCACCCAGCCGAGACCGGAGCCTTTGCGCCAGCGCGGCACGCCCTCGGTCACACTCGCCGCACACAGCACCCGCGTGCGACCGAACTCGACCAGCACCGAGCCCTCGGCATGGTCGAGCCAGTTCCGGGTCACCTTGACGGGGCGGAGCTGGTCAGCAGTACGTCCATCGATACGGGCCATGCTCCGACCCTATGCCGTCACCAACCCAACCCCCGCACCCGCCCAACCCCCGCACCCGCCCGACCCCGCATCGCCCGCCCCGGCACCCGCCCCGCCCCGGCCGGGGCTCGCGGGCCGCCGAGCACCAACCCCGCCGGCCAGGCCCACTTTGTGCACCAGATCCGTACACGGCAGCACGAAAAATACGGATCTGATGCACAAAGTGGGGAGGACGCGGGTGGGAGGGGCGAGGGGAGGCTGGGTGAGACCGGCGATTGTGGGGCGGAATTGCTCGGAGTTAGGCTGTTGCAAACAACTATGTGCAGGAGCTGCCTGGTATGAGTGATCTTCGGTTCGGGCTGGTGGGTCTCGGTGCCCGCAGCCGCATCGCGCAGTACGCGCACCGCCCCGGCG
Source organism: Kribbella sp. NPDC048915 (assembly GCF_040649595.1). Classification (NCBI taxonomy): domain Bacteria; kingdom Bacillati; phylum Actinomycetota; class Actinomycetes; order Propionibacteriales; family Kribbellaceae; genus Kribbella; species Kribbella sp. NPDC048915. Next base: position 76,908 of record NZ_JBEZFT010000006.1, read on the forward strand.
AGGGGTCCGCGATCGTGGCCGTGGCCGACCCGTCGGCGCCGCAGCGGGACGCGACCCTCGAGCTGTACCCGGACGCGAGCGCGCACGCCGACCACACCGAGCTGCTGGAGCAGAAGCTCGACGGCGTCTTCCTGACCACGCCCGACGACCTGCACGAGGGCCCGGCGATCGACTTCCTGCGGGCGGGCGTCTCGGTGTTCGTGGAGAAGCCGCTGGCGATCACCACCGAGGGCTGCGACCGCGTCCTGCAGGCCGCGTACGAGTCCGGCGCCCGTCTGTACGTCGGCCACAACATGCGCCACATGCCGGTCGTGCTGACGATGCGCAAGCTGATCCAGGACGGCGCGATCGGCGACGTGAAGACGATCTGGTGCCGGCACTTCGTCGGCCACGGCGGCGACTTCTACTTCAAGGACTGGCACGCCGACCGGAGCCGGACGACCGGACTGCTGCTGCAGAAGGGCGCCCACGACATCGACGTGATGCACTGGCTGGCCGGCGGCTACACCACCCGGGTGAACGCGATGGGCGCGCTCACGCTGTACGGCGGGATCACCGATCGGATGGACCGGACCGGGCAGCGGTTCAGCGACTTCGTGTCGTCCGACAACTGGCCGCCGCTGGAGCAGACGGGCCTGGCGCCGGTGATGGACGTCGAGGACCTGTCGATGGCGAACCTGCTGCTCGACAACGGCGTCTTCCTGACCTACGAGCAGTGCCACTACACGCCGGACTACTGGCGCAACTACACCGTGATCGGCACCCACGGCCGCCTGGAGAACTTCGGCGACACCGCGGGCGGCGTGGTCAAGGTGTGGAACAGCCGCCGCTCGGGCTACCGCGAGGACGCCGACCAGGTGGTCGAGATCGCCGGCGAGAGCGAGCACCACGGCGGCGCCGACCCGCACCTGGTCGCCGAGTTCGTGAACTTCGTCCGCAACGGCGGCGCCACGCTGACGTCCCCGGTCGCCGCCCGCGCCGCGGTCGCCGCCGGGTACGCCGCCACCCAGTCGCTGCGCGCGAACGGCGTACCGCAGGACGTCCCCGCGCTGGACCCGGAGCTGGTCGCGTACTTCGACAACGGCCAGGCTCGGTGAGAGTGCTACTCTCGTGCTCGTGACCAGGTACGCCGCGATGCGAATGCTGAGCCCTCGATCCGGGAGGACTTCAGCGGCGTAGGCACGTGTGCTTGCAGCGAGAGGCCCCCGGTGTCGGGGGCCTCTTTCTCGTTCCGGACGAATTCCGCTGCGACCATCCTGGGAGTTACTTCGTGTACCCGATCACCTACATCACCGACTGTTTCGACGGCAACGCCCGCGCCAGACTCAGCACCCGGATCGGAGCGCTCTTCGGCCAGTCCCCGACGATCGTCGCGGCCGACGGCCCCGATCCGGAGTCGTTCGCGGCGCTCACGCTGCTCGACTGCCTGCTCTCGACCGACGCCCTCGGCGAGGACGGGCACCCGACCGTCATCCTGGTCAACATCGCGCCCCGCGACGGCGTCTGGCCGAACGGCGTCCCGTTCTGTTTCTTCTTCTCCGGCAAACATCTGGTCGCGAGCACCTTCAACGCCGGCGTGCTGTCGCTGGTACGCCGTGAGCTCGGCATCGACACCGTCTACGTCACCGACATCCGCGCGGCGGTGACGGCGGCCGGCTTCGCCGCGGACGAGGTCGACAAGATCGCCGGTACCCAGTTCCGCAGCCTGTGGTACCTGCCGTTGCTGGCGAAATGGGTCGTCGACGGCCGCGACGTCCCCGCGATCGCCACCGCCGTACCCGAGGTCGCGGACGACGAGCCGACCGTTGCCGTCGTCGACAACTTCGGCAACTGCAAACTCGACCGGAATCTCGACCTCGACTTCGGCGGCACGCTACCCGTTGCCCGACGCAACGAAGACGGCAGTACGACGGTGGTCGAGGTGACCTGCTACCCGCACCTGACCGCCGTACCGCGGAACGCACCCGGGCTGGTGCCGGGCAGCTCGGGCAACGGCTTCACCGAACTGGTGATCCGCGGCGGGTCGGCCGCGGCGGAGTTCGGGCTCCGCCCCGGTGACCTCCTGCTGGAACCGGTCGCCGCCAGGGTCGCGTGACCTCAGATGTCGAAGACGGCGTGCGGTGCGGCGAGCTCGACCGGACCCGGGAAGGTGCGGCGAGCGTTCTCGGCCTGGGTTTCACGGTCGTACCACGGCGGCACGTGGGTGATGATCAACCGCTTCACACCGGCCTTCTTCGCGTGCTCGCCGGCGTCGGACGGCGTCAGGTGCAGGTCGACCGGGTTGTCCGGCTCGTTGTCCGGCAGCGCGGCCTCGGACAGCAGGACGTCGGCGCCGCGCGCGAGCTGGACGAGCGCGTCGTTCGGTCCGGTGTCGCCGGTGTAGACCAACGACTTACCGCCGTGCTCGACGCGGATCGCGTACGCCGGCACCGGGTGCACCATCTGCGCGGTGCGGATCGTGAACGGGCCGACCTGCTGCACTTCCTGCCAGGCGTGGAACTCCAGCTCCTCCTCCATCCCGGGATCGAGCGGCAGGTCGTACGCCAGCGCCATGCGTCCCGCCGTACCGGGTGGTCCGTACACGGGGATCTTCGGGATCGGCGCACCGGGCGCGTACCGCGCCGCGACGTACAACCCGCACAGGTCCATGCAGTGGTCCGGGTGCAGGTGGGACAGGCCGATCGCCCCGATCTCGGGGACGGCGAGGTGCCGTTGGAGCGAACCGAGCGCGCCACTGCCGAGATCGAGGATCAGGTGGAACCCGTCGGCGGTGACCAGATAGCTCGAGGCGGCCGAGTCCGGGCCGGGTACGGACCCCGAGCAACCGATCACGGTGAGCTTCATACCTGGAACCCTACCGGCGAGTCCGGGCCTTCGCAGCGGGCGCGGACGCGTCGATCCGGTTACTGCACAGGGGTTCGAGCCGCGTCGGGTGCCGCCGACAACGGCCGACATGCGATGCAGATCACAGTCAGCGGACCCAGGCGAACTGGTCCACGGTGCTCAGCGCGGGGCCGAGGAAGCGCGAGCCGATGGCAGCGAACTCCGCCGGGTTGCCGGTCGTCACGAACCGGTGCTGCGGGGCCGGCAGATGGTCCGGGCGGAGCAGGCCGGTCTTGGTGAGCACGCCGTACACGTCCTTGGCGCACTCCTCCGCGCTACTGACCAGAGTGACGTTGTCGCCCATCACGTACGAGATCACGCCAGTGAGCAGCGGGTAGTGGGTGCACCCGAGGATCAACGTGTCGACGTCCGCCTCGACCAGCGGATCCAGGTACTCGTGCGCGGCCTCGAGCAGCTCCGAACCGGACGTGACACCGGACTCGACGAAGTCCACGAACTTCGGGCACGCCCGGGTGAACAGCTCCACCTGCGGCGCGGCCGCGAACCCGTCCTCGTAGGCGAGCGACTGCGCGGTCGCCTTGGTGCAGATCACGCCGACGCGCTGGTTCCGCGTGGCGGCGACGGCACGGCGCGCGGCCGGCAGGATCACCTCGACGACCGGTACGTCGTACCGCTCGCGGGCGTCGCGCAGCATCGCCGCACTCGCGCTGTTGCAGGCGATCACCAGCATCTTCACGCCGGCCTCGACGAGATGGTCCAGGCACTCCAGCGAGTACTCCCGTACCTCGGCGATCGGCTTCGGGCCGTACGGCTGGCGGGCGGTGTCGCCCAGGTACAGGATCGGCTCGTGCGGCAACTGGTCGAGCACCGCGCGAGCGACAGTGAGTCCGCCGAAGCCTGAATCGAAGATCCCCACCGGTGCATCAGCCACGCACCGAGCTTATACGGGTCCGGCGGCGGGCAGATCCGAAGCCAGGCTTACCTAACCAGCCCCGGCGACACGCCGAGGTTGTCCACATCTTTACGTTATGGAATTGCCTTTTCGCGTGATGCACGCCACTCTGGAGCGATGTTTGTTCGACCGCCCTTCGTGATGCCATGAACCTGACGCATCACCTCGCGGTGGCGCTGACTACCACCGCTGCACCAACTCCGAAACCCGAGCAGGTCGCCGCCGCAGGTCAGGCGGCCAATCAGGCCACGGAGCCGACTGCCGGCACAGCCGCAACCATCGCGTCGTCCCTCGGGCCGACCGGGATGCTGCTGGTGCTCGCCATGGCGGCGTTCCTCGTGTACGTCGTCTCGCTGTCGCTGCACCCGAATGCCAAGTGCTATCGGTGCAAGGGTGCCGGCCGGCACCGCGGCAGCCTCTTCAGTTACGCCCAGCGTCCGTGCACCAGCTGCAAGGGCCGCGGGGTCCAGCCACGACTCGGTCGCCGGGTCCTGTTCAAACAACCGTAGGCGGAGATGACGTAACACCACCCCTGCACACCAGGTGCCTCGAGCAACATCAGGCACCCTGAACGGCACGGACCGGCCCTCCGCCCGCCGGCCGCGCCACCCCAGCGAACCGTCAGGCCCAGAGCTGGCCTTCGAGGCGGTCCTCGGCCTCGTCGATGGTGCCCTCGTAGGCGCCGGTCGACAGGTACTTCCAGCCGCCGTCGGGGACCACGAACGCGATGTCCGCGGACTCCCGCGCGCGCACGCACTTGGCGGCCTGGCCGAGCGCGGCGTGCAGGATCGCGCCGGTCGAGACGCCGGCGAAGATGCCCTCGGTGTCGAGCAGTTCGCGGACCCGGCGGACCGCGTCCCGCGGCCCGACCGAGAAGCGGGCATCGATCAGCGTCTCGTCGTACAGCTCCGGCACGAACCCCTCCTCGAGGTTGCGCAGGCCGTAGACGAGTTCGCCGTACCGCGGCTCGGCCGCGACGATCTTCACGTCGGGCTTGTGCTCACGGAAGAACCGGCCGGCGCCCATCAGCGTGCCGGTGGTGCCGAGCCCGGCGACGAAGTGCGTCACCGAGGGCAGGTCCGCGAGGATCTCCCGCGCGGTGCCGTCGTAGTGCGCGAGCGCGTTCGACGGGTTGCCGTACTGGTACAGCATCACCCAGTCCGGGTGCTCCTCGGCGACCTGCTTCGCGACCCGGACCGCCTCATTGGAGCCGCCCGCGGCCGGGGAGGAGATGATCTCGACCCCCCACATCCGGAGGATCTGGCGGCGCTCCTCGGAGGTGTTCTCCGGCAGCACGCAGACCATCCGGTAGCCGCGCAGCTTGGCCGCCATCGCGAGCGAGATGCCGGTGTTGCCAGACGTCGGCTCGAGGATCGTGTTGCCCGGGCGCAGCCGGCCGTCCTTCTCGGCGTCCAGCAGCATCCGCAGCGCCGCCCGGTCCTTGATCGACCCGGTCGGGTTGCGGTCCTCGAGCTTCGCCCAGAGCCGCACGTCGGCCGACGGCGACAGCGTGGGCAGCCCGATCAGCGGCGTACCGCCGACCGAGTCCAGCAGGCTGTCGAAGCGCATTGTCTGTCTTTCTGCTCGCCCGGCCGCTCAGCCGCCGGCGACCGCGGGCAGCACGACCACGACGTCGCCGTCCTTGACCTCGGTCTTCAGGCCGCCGGTGAACCGGACGTCCTCGTCGTTGACGTAGACGTTCACGAACCGGCGCAGCTCCTCCGGCTCGCCCTCCACGATGCGCTCCTTGAGGCCCGGGTGGGCACCGTTCAGGTTGTCGATCAACTCGGCCAGGTTTCCGCCGTCACCGGTGACCGCCTTCGCGCCCCCGGTGTAGGTGCGCAGGATCGTCGGCACGCGCAGCTCGATCGCCATAACTCAGATCTCTCCTTCGGTTTCTGTGTAGGAACCAACCACGCGTACTTCTTCTTCCGTGACCTCGCCGTCGATGATCCGGTACGACCGGAACTCGACCGGCCCGTCGTACTCCGGCGAGTCGGCGCCGTCCCGGGTCGACACCAGCACGTAGTGCGCCCCCGGCTCCTGGGCCAGGTTGATGTCGGTACGGGACGGGTACGCCTCGGTGGCGGTGTGCGAGTGGTAGATCACGATCGGCTCCTCGTCCCGCTCGTCCAGCTCCTTGTAGAGCCGCAGCAGGTCCCCGGAGTCGAACTCGTAGAACGTCGGCGACATCGCGGCGTTCAGCATCGGAATGAACCGCGTGGCCCGGTCCGACCCTGCCGGCCCCGCGACCACACCGCACGCCTCGTCCGGGTGGTCCCGCCGGGCATGCGCCACGATCGCCTCGTACGTCGCCTTCTCGATCACCAACACACATCCACGGTACGGCGCGCGCCGCATCGACCCCGCCAACCGCGGGGTCCGTCCACAATGCGGACGAGGCGCTACCAGCGGTCGTGGATCTGCGGGCGGATCAGGGTGTCGTAGGTCTCCTGGACCGCCGCGAGCTGGTCGGCGGTGAGGGGTGCGAGCGTGGCGGCGGCGAGATTGCCTGCGACCTGGCCGGGGTTGCGGGCGCCGGGGATGACGACCGAGACGCCGGGCTGGTCGAGGATCCAGCGGAGCGCGAACTGGGCCATGGTGGCGCCGGCCGGGAGCCACGGCATCAGCCTGCGGACGGCCTCCAGACCAGTGCCGAAGTCGACGCCGGAGAAGGTCTCACCGAGGTCGAACGCTTCGCCGTGCCGGTTGTACGTGCGGTGGTCGTCGGCGGAGAACGTCGTGTGTTCGTCGTACTTGCCGGACAGCAGACCGCTGGCCAGCGGCACCCGGGCGATGATCCCGACCCCGGCCGCCCGGGCCGCGGGCAGCACCTCGTCGAGCGGCTTCAGCCGGAACGCGTTCAGGATGATCTGCACCGACGCCACGTTCGGCCGCGCGATCGCGGTCAGCGCCTCGGCGCAGGTCTCGACGCTGACGCCGTACGCCGCGATCCGTCCCTCGTCGACCAGGGTGTCCAGCGCGTCGAAGACAGCGTCGTCGGAGTACACCGGGGTCGGCGGACAGTGCAGCTGGACCAGGTCGATGGTGTCGACGCCGAGGTTCTGCCGGGAGCGGTCGTTCCAGGCGCGGAAGTTGTCCAGGGTGTAGTTCTCCGGGACCTGGTCGACCCGGCGACCCATCTTGGTCGCGACGGTCAGGCCCTCGGATCCCTTCAGCACCTGCCCGACGAGGCGCTCGCTGCGCCCGTCGCCGTACACGTCCGCGGTGTCGATGAACGTCACGCCGCCGTCGACCGCGGCCCGCAGTACGGCGAGCGCGTCGCTCTCGTCCACCGAACCCCAGTCCGCCCCGAGCTGCCACGCCCCGAGCCCGACCACACCAACATCCCGCCCGGTCCGCCCGAGCCGCCGCGTCTCCATAGGAAGCAGGTTAGTGGGGCGGACCTCCAGCACTCACCAAGTCCCCCACCGGCGCCCTTGCGAAGGCTGCCTGAGCGTGGCATCCGCCCGGCGGCGACGGTTACTGAGTGATGGGCGTCCGCCTAGGGACGCATGTGGTGCAGGAGCGCCGACTGGAGGTAGCCGAGCCAGTCGTAGAGGTCGTAGGTGAGGCGGCGGGGGTCGTCGTCGGGAAGTTTCTCCCAGGCGTTGTAGTCGTCCTCGTCCTTGATCCCGAGGCGGGTGCCGATGGCGAGGCGCAGGTCGTTGAGCGCGCGCAGCCAGGACAGCTGCTCGTCCGGCTCCAGCGCGATCTCGTCGGCGCCGGACTCCTCCAGCGCGGACAGCACCCGCTTGGCGTCGGTGACCTTGCCCTCGCGCAGCCCGCGCTCGGTGAACCGGCGGAACTCGCCGGCCGCCTGGTCGTCCTCGGAGTACGCGTTCGGCAGCAGCCGTTGCAGGACGATGTCCTCGGGCGGCGACGTCGGCCCGTCGGAGTCGAGCAGCGCGGCCAGCGGGTCGCTGGACTCGGTGGCGCGCGGCGGCATGCCGTCGTACAGCAGTTCGACCAGGTTCCGGAGCAGGTTCGCCAGGATGTCCGCCTCGTGCTCGGCGAAACTGACGACCACGGTCCGGCGGCGCTTGCGGAACCGCGTCACGACTTCTCGCAGGTGGCCCACAGGCCGTAGCTGTGCATCGCTTCCACGTCGCGTTCCATCGCTTCCCGGTTCCCGTTCGAGACCACCGACTTGCCTTCCTGGTGCACCTGCAGCATCAGCTTTTCGGCCTTCGCCTTCGGGTAGCCGAAATAGGTCTGGAAGACGAACGTGACGTAGTCCATCAGGTTGACCGGATCGTTCCAGACGATGGTCACCCACGGTGGGCTCAGCTCGATCGCCTCGTCGACCTCGGGGCTCTCGAGTTCGCTTGGTGCGGTGGTCACCTGTCCATTCTCTCCACTATCGGTTCCGCTCTCGCAATAGGCTGCACCTGTGACCCACTCGACGGCCCTGCTGACCGACCACTACGAGCTGACCATGCTGCAGGCCGCGCTGGCCGACGGCACGGCGCAGCGCCGCTCGGTGTTCGAACTGTTCGCGCGCCGGCTGCCGGACGGCCGCCGGTACGGCGTGGTCGCGGGCGTCAACCGCCTGCTGGACGCACTCGAGCGGTTCAGGTTCGACGACGAGACGATCGCCTTCCTGGCCGATCGGGGCGTCGTCGACCAGGCTACCCGGGACTGGCTGGCACAGTACCGGTTCTCGGGGGACATCTCCGGTTACTCCGACGGCGAGATCTTCTTCCCCGGTTCACCGGTGCTCGTGGTGGAGTCGACGTTCGCCGAGGCGGTACTGCTGGAAACCGTTTTCTTGTCGATCCTCAATCACGACTCGGCGGTCGCCTCGGCGGCGTCCCGGATGACCTGGTGGGCCGGCGGCCGCCCCTGTATCGAGATGGGCTCGCGGCGCACCCACGAGGGCGCGGCGGTCGGCGCGGCGCTGGCGGCGTACATCGCCGGCTTCTCCGCCACGTCGAACCTGGAGGCCGCCCGCCGGTACGGGATCCCCAGCACCGGCACGGCGGCGCACGCGTTCACGCTGCTGCACGACCGCGAGGAGGACGCGTTCCGCTCGCAGGTCAATGCGCTCGGCAAGGGCACGACGCTGCTCGTCGACACCTACGACGTGGCCGAGGCCGTGCGCACCGCCATCGAACTGACCGGCCCGGAACTGGGCGCGGTCCGGCTGGACTCGGGCGACCTGCCGTCGCTGGCCGCGCAGGTGCGCGAACAGCTGGACTCGCTGGGCGCGACCAAGACCCGGATCATCGTGACGAGCGACCTCGACGAGTTCCAGATCGCCGCGCTGGCGCCGGCGCCGGTCGACGGGTACGGCGTGGGTACGTCGCTGGTCACCGGCTCGGGGCACCCGACCTGCGGGTTCGTGTACAAGCTGGTCGCGCGCGAGGACGCGAGCGGTGACCTGGTCCCGGTGGCGAAGAAGAGCCCCGACAAGATCTCGATCGGCGGCCGGAAGTGGGCACTGCGGCGGCGGAACGCCGACGGGGTCGCGGAGGCCGAACTGATCGGCGTCGGCGAGCAGCCGACCGACGACGGAGACGACCGCCCGCTGCTGCAACCGCTGGTCAAGGGTGGCGAGATCGTCGGCCGGACCGCGCCGCAGCAGGCCCAGGCGCATCATCTGAAGGTGCGGGACGAGCTGCCCAGGTTCGCGAGCCAGCTCAGCCGCGGTGAGCCCGCCATCCCGACCGACTACATCGGCGACTTCACCAGCCGCAACCCGTTCCGCCCGCGGAGCCACACATGAGTGCCGACACCGGCCAGACCGAGTGGTCGCCGGATGCGCCGGCGTCCGAGGCGGACGTGCTGGTGGCACTGCGGTTCGCGGAGCGGGCCGCCCGGAAGGCGATCACGGAGGAGCTCGCCGGGACCGTCCTGCACACCGGGCAGGAGCTCGTGCTCGCCAAGCTGCTGCACCACGGGTCGTTGCCCGTGGCCCGGTTGGCGAAAGTGCTGGACGTCGAGGTCCCCACCGCGACCAAGGCCACGCAGCGGATGGAGGCGGCCGGGCTGGTCCGGCGGGTGAAGAACACCTCCGACGCGCGTCAGGTCAGCATCGAACTGACCGACCGCGGCGTGGAGCTGGCCCACACCGTCCAGGAGATCTACGACCGCGCCGGCCGCCGCGCCCTCGCCCGGCTCAGCCCGGAGGACCGCCGCGTCCTCCGCAACCTGCTCTGGACCGTCACCGGCACCATCGAGGACCTCAGCCACCTCTGACGCGTGTCAGCTCAACAGGACGTGTCGCCCCAACGGGCAGCGCAATCAGTGCACCTACGCTCGCGCGTACACCGTCCACCAGTGCACTAACTGTCGAGATGGCACATCACCCCCGCGGCAGGAAGGTGTCCAGGTACTCGTTGCGGAACTTTCCGGTCGGGTCGCGACGGTCGGCCAGCGCGATGAAGTCGGGGACGCGCGGGTAGCGCTGGGCGAGGGTGGTCGCGTCGGCGGCGAAGACCTTGCCCCAGTGCGGGCGGGCGTCCAGCGGGGCCAGCGCCTCCTCGAGCGCGGCGACCACGGGACGGACCTGGCTCTCGTCCTGGATCCAGGTGAAGTGCAGCGCCACGGTGTCGCGCCCCTGGCTCGGGCTCAGCCACAGGTCGTCGGCGGCGATCGTCCGGACCTCCGACACCTGGATCACCGGCGCGAACCGGTTGCCCAGGGCCCGCAGTACGTCGAACGCCTCGGGGGCGCGGTCGCGTGCGACGAAGTACTCGGACTGCAGCTCGTCACCGTTCGACGGGGTGAACTCGAGCCGGAAGTGCGGCAGCCGCTCGTTCCACGGTCCGGGGATGCCGCCCTGCTGGGTCGCGTAGTCGGCCGGCATCACCTTGATCGGATGCCGCGGTCCGTCGGCGAGCGTGGCGCCCAGCCACTGCGGCTCGGGGTCGGTGAGCTCGCGCCGCTTGCGCCACACCATGACGTCCGGGTCGACCCAGTCGGTGAACGCGCTGACGCTGTACGCGCTGCCCATCACCGCGTCGAGATCGGTCCCGAGCCGCTCCACCGGCAGCCCGTCGTACACCACCTGGCTGATCTGGTACGACGGCTGGACGTCGAGCGTCATGCTGACGGTGACCCCGAGCGCGCCGAGTGAGATCACCGACCCAGGGAAATCGGGGTCGTCGCGGGTGAGCGTGACGAGTTCGCCGGACGCGTCGACGAACGTGATCGCGTTGACCGCGGCCGCGAGCGGACGGTTGGTGTCGCCGGACCCGTGTGTCCCGGTCGAACAAGCACCGGCCACCGAGATGTGCGGCAGCGAGCCGAGGTTGTGCAGCGCGAGGCCCTGGGCCTCCAGCGCGGCCGTGACCTCGCCGTACCGCAGACCGGCCGAGACGGTCGCACCGCGCTCGCCGACCTCGACAACCTTGGGCAGGTCCTGAACCGAGACCAGGGTGCCGGTGCTGTCGGCGATGCGGTTGAACGAGTGCCCGGTGCCGAGCACGCGGACCTTCTCCGCCGACGCGACCAGCTCCTGCAGTTCCTCGATCGTCCGCGGCCGCCGCAGCTCGCTCGCGAAGCTGACGTTCCCCGCCCAGTTGGTCACCGTACCCACGCCGACCCCACCTTTCTCGACCTCACCGAAGCACCCGACAGACCGGATCCCAGGGACCCACCCGCAGCCTCGCACACCGCCGCGAAGACATCCCCGCCCGTCCATCCCCCGAGCGTCTCCCACCGCGCCTCCACCGCCGGGCGCACCGGCAGTGATTGGATGGCGTCCGATGGTCATCAGCTTCGCAATCGCCGCCTTCTGGTTCCTCGTCTTCGGCGTCAGCTTCCTGCGCGACCGGCGGCTGTTCAAGAACGGGATCTTCCTGGTCCTGACGCTGATGTTCGCCGGCATCGGCGTGATCTTCGCGGTCGACGCGGTCAGCCGGACCGCCGCGCGCCTGCTGGTGCTCGCGGTGGTGGTGGCGATCCCGGTCACGATCGCGGTACTCGCCGTCTTCCTGGTCGTGAACGGCGTCACGATGCTGCGCCGGGAGCGCCGCCGGCTGCCGAACCTGCTGTCGCTGCTGGCCGGCCTCGGCATCATCGGCTTCGTCGTCTTCAGCGTGCTGGTGGAGAAGATCGGCTGGGAGCCGCTGGCCGTCGTCCGGTCGATGCTGCTCGGCATCCTGACCTACATCTCGTTCCTGTTCCTCTGCTTCCTGGTGTACGCGTTCGTCTACAGCCGGATCCGGTCGTCGCGAAAGGTCGACTTCGTCGTGGTGCTCGGCTCCGGGCTGGTCGGCGGCTCGCGGGTCCCGCCGCTGCTGGCGAGCCGGCTGGACCGGGCGCAGCAGGTGTACGAGCGCGCACTGCGCCGGGGTCGTACGCCGTTGCTCGTGACATCGGGCGGTCAGGGCCCGAACGAGGACGTCCCCGAGTCGCACGCGATGGCGGCGTACCTGGTCGAGCGCGGTGTCCCCGAGGAGCGGATCATCCGCGAGGACAAGTCGCGGACCACCTGGGAGAACCTGACGTTCAGCCGGAACCTGATGGTCGAGCGGCGGCCCGGGTATCGCTGCCTGATCGTCACGAACAACTTCCACGCGTTCCGCGCCGCGCTGACCGCCCGCAAGGCGCGGGTGAACGGCCAGGTCGTCGGCTCACCGACCGCGGCGTACTACTGGCCGACGGCAACGATCCGCGAGTTCGTCGCGATCCTGGTGAGCCACAAGTACCTGAACGGCGGCATCTGCCTGCTGATCGCCGCCGCGTCGGTCTTCTCCCACCTGTGAACCCGCCGTCACGACCGACGCGGCCGCACCAGGCCTGATTCGTAGGCGGCGATCACCAGTTGCGCGCGGTCGCGGGCGTGCAGCTTGGCGAGCAGGTGCCCGATATGGGTCTTCAGCGTCCCGCGCCCCACCCCGAGATGCGCACAGATCTCGTCGTTCGACAGCCCGCGGGCGATCAGCGACAGCACCTCGCGCTCCCGGTCGGTGACGCCGTCGAGCCCGGTCAGCGGCGCCTGCCCCGGCTCGGCCAGCCGGGCGAACTCCGCGATCAGCCGCCGGGTGATCGACGGTGCGAGCAACCCCTCGCCGGCCGCGACGACCTCGATCGCCTGCAGCAGGTCGACCGGTGGCACGTCCTTCAGCAGGAACCCGCTCGCGCCGGCGCGCAGACCGGCGTACACCGCGTCGTCGAGGTCGAACATGGTCAGGATCAGCACCTTGGTCCCGGCGGTTTCCGGCGCGGTGCAGATCTGCCGGGTGGCCGCGATCCCGTCCAGGACCGGCATCCGCACATCCATCAGCACGACGTCCGGCCGCTCCCGGCGCGCGAGCTCGACCGCTTCGGCGCCGTCCGCCGCCTCGCCGACTGTGGTCAGGCCGGGCGTGGTGTCGATCAGCACGCGGAAGCTGCCGCGCAGCAACGCCTGGTCGTCGGCCACCAGGACTCGGATCTCACCCATGCGGCAGCCGTACGACGACCTCGAAACCGCCGTCCGCGCGCGGCCCGACGTGGTACGAACCGCCGTACACACTCACCCGTTCGCGAATCCCGATCAGCCCATGCCCCTCGACCGGCACTCCCCCGATCCCGTCGTCGGTCACCTCGATGTGTACGGCGTGCGCGTCGCCGGTGACCGTGACGCGGCAGCGGTTGGCGCGGGCGTGCTTGGTGACATTGGTCAGGCACTCCTGGACGATCCGGTGCACGGTGCGGGCGACGGCCTCCGGCAGCTCGGGGACCTCGACCTCGAGCTCGACGTGGACGCCGGTCGACTCGACCCGCGCGGCCAGTTCCTTCAGTCCGTCCAGATCGACCGGCGGCACGAGGTCCGCCGGCTCACCAGGCGTCCGCAGCAGGCCGAGCATGTGCCGCAGCTCGACCAGCGCGTCCCGGCTCGTGGACTCGATCACCGACAACGCGGCCGACACCTCCTCGGGACGGACCCGCAGCACGTGGTTCGCGACGCCGGCCTGGACCGCGATCAGACCCATGCTGTGGGCAACGATGTCGTGCAGTTCGCGAGCGATCCGGAGTCGTTCGGCGGCGACCGCCTGCTCGGCCAGGATCTGTGCGGCGCGGGCAGCAGCGGCCCGACGGTCGCGGACGACCTGCCCCAGCGCCCAGGCGCCGTACAGTGCGGCGACACCGGTCAGAACGAGCGGAGCGCCGGGCTGATCGGCCGGCGTCCCGGCCACGACAGCCAGCAGCAGGACAAGGAAGCCGATGCCGCCGGACAACCCGATCAGGCGACGGCTCGACAACGGCCGGTTCGATCCAGTGGTCAGCGCGACGACGTACAGCACATACGCCGCAGCGAGCAACGGGTCGCGCAAGACGTCCACGGCGTACGCGATCGCCGACATCGGCACGACGACGGCCAACGCGGGACGCGGCCAGACTCGGCGCACGGCGACCGGCAACGCCAGTCCGATCGCGACCAGGACGGCGAGGATCCCGACAGGCGCGGTGAGGATGACGAGGACGGCGTACCCGGCCGCGACGGCGCAGTCCGCGACGATCAGTTGGCGTCGACTCAGGCCGTACCCTCCAGACTCCGCGGTCACCCGTCAGAACCTAACCGAGCCTCCGGATCACCGCCTCGGACCGTGGTCCGACAGCCTCCGGTCCGATGTGCGAACGACGCATCCGCGACAACCTCCCCGGCATGCCGAAAATACTTTCGCTCGCGGCCGGTGTCGCGCTGGCCGCCAATCCACTGACCGCCGCCGAGGCATCGTTGTCGTGGGGTGACTGCCCGGGCGGTCCGGGAACCGTCGGGATGGAGTGCGCCGCCCTGCAGGTGCCGGTCGACTGGGACCGGCCCGACGGCCGCCGGATCACGCTGATGGTCGGCCGCCTGCCGGCCACCGGGCCGAAGCAGGGATCGGTCCAGGTCAACCTCGGCGGCCCGATGGGGATGAACATCGACCTGCTGCGCTCGTACGGCGGCGCGGACGCGTTCGCCGGTCTGCGCCGGACCATGGACATCATCACCTGGGACCTGCGCGGCGGCCCGAACGTTCCCGGGATGAGCACCAACCTCCCCTGCGAGTGGACCGGCGTCCGCCAGCCGCGGGTGCCCCGCGACCAGGCCGCGTTCGACGCGCTGGCCAAGGCGAACCGGGCCGCCGCGGAGCGGTGCCGGGCGAAGGATCCGGAGCTGTTCGCGGCGATGGACTCGGGCAGCCATGCGCGTGATCTCGACGCGGTACGGCGGGCCCTCGGCGAGCCGGCGGTGAACTTCTACGGTGCGTCGTACGGCGGGTTCATCGGTCAGGCGTACGCGCGCCTGTTCCCGGAGCACGTGCGCTCGATGGTCCTCGACGGGACATGGAACCACAGCGCGAGCAACTGGGACCGCGAACTCGGGCGACTCGCGCGCGACGTCCAGGGCTCTGTCACCCGCTTCCTCGACTGGTGCGACTGCGCGCCGCTGTGGCAGCGGGTGGTGGCGCGAGCGCAGCGTACGCCGATGCGCGCCGGGAGTACGACGTACGACGGCAACGAGATCCGCGCAACCGGGTTGCAGCTCGCGCGCCGGGGCGAGGCGTCGTACCCGAAGCTGCTGGCTGCGCTTCAGAAGGCCGCCGCACACGGTGACGCGTCGGGTTTCGTCCCTGAACCGCCGAACGCGCCGTTCCCGGCGACGCCGTCGCCCGGCGTCGTCGAATGTCTGGACTGGCCGCATCCGACGAGTCAGCGGCAACTGCGGCAGCAGGTACGGCGGATGGAGGCCGCAGCGCCGTACACCGGTGCCGCCGGCACCATTCAGCTCGCCGTACTGTCCTGCATCGGCTGGCCGGTGCCCGTTCGTAACGCACCCGCCGCGCTACCGGACGGGCTGCCGCCGTTGCTGATGGCGGGCAACTGGACCGAGTACGACGCGGCCTTGCGCGTCGTCGACCAGGTGCCGGGCAGCGGATCGATCTACCACGACGGCCCGGGGCACACGCTCTACCAGTCCAGCGTGTGCGCCCGGACGAAGATCGACAGCTACCTGATGGACCTCGTCGTACCGCCGCGCGGTACCCGCTGCTGACGTCAGCGGACGCGGACCGAGACCGTCGGGCTCTTCTGGACGTTGCGGCCGTCGCTGACCTCGAGGTGGTACGACATGGTCCGGCCACTTGCCAGGCCGGAGTCGGTGACCGACGTGACGGTCGGCTTCGTCCAGGAGTTCGACGACCGGGTCCAGGTGCCGATCCGGGTGCTGCCGCGGTACAGCAGGTAGATCAGTTTGATGTTGTCCCGGTCGACGGCCGTCTCGAACGCGATCGTCACCTTGTTCGGGCGCGCACTCGCGAGCTTCGGCGCCGCGGGGCGCGCCGGTGCGGCGCCACCCGGGGCGTTGGTGAAACGGGTCAGGCCCTCCTGCGATACGCCGTTGACCTCGATGAAGTCACCGCCCGCCCACAGGTCGTTGCCGCCGGACGCGAACGACAGCGGACCGACAAGGGTCTTGCCGCCGGCGGTGACGTTCGGGAACCACGGGCCGAGCTTGCCGGTGATCGCGCTGTAGACCAGCAGGTGGTGCATCCCGGTCTTGTCCGGGAAGCCGCCGTCCGCGCTGCAGTCGTGCGCGTGCGAGCCCTTGTAGAGCCAGTTGCCGATCGCCTTGATCGCCTCGGTCGCCCCCAGGCAGTGGCTCTGCCAGATCAGTTTGCCGGTGGTCGCGTCCGCCGCGAGCACACCGTCGTAGCATCCGATGCCGGCACCCGCGTTGGCGGCGTACACCTTGTTCCCCTGGATTTCCAGGTCCTTCACCCGGCTGTCGCAGTACGGCGTCAGCATCGGGATCGCCCGCGCGGCGGGCATGTCGTACGCCGCACCGGTGGCGGCGCTGAGCATCGCGAGCGAGTGCGACGAGCGGCCGCCGATCTCGACGAACCCGCCGCCGACGAAGACCCGCTTGCCGTCCGTGGACACTTCGATCGCGTGCACGTCGTCGTCGGCGCCCGGATTCCACGGCAGCAACGCGCCCGTACTCAGACTGACCGCCGCGATCCGGCTCCGCGCGACCTTGTCCACACTGCCGAACGAACCGCCCAGGTAGACGGTGCTGCCGGTGACCTTCAACGCCGCGACCCGGTAGCTGACCACCGGATCCCAGCCGGCCACAAGCTTGCCGGAGGCAACGTCGAACATCGCCACCCGCGACCGCGGCACCCCGTCGACGGCGGTGAAGTCACCACCGATCACCACCCGACGGCCGTCCGGCGAGGTGGCGACGCTCCACACCGGCCCGTTGACCTGCGGGGCGAATCGGGTCGGCGCTCCGGTGGTCCGGTCGAAGGCCGCGAAGTACTTGCGCGACGCGTCACTCACGCCACGGGCCTTCCCCGGCGGCCGGATCCGCGTGAACAGGCCGCCCGCGAACACCAGGTTCCCGGCGACCGCGACGGCGTTCACGCTCGCGTTGGTCTGCCAGGCGGGCTGCTGCACCGACGACAGCGCCGACCCGAAGCCCGGCGGCGAACTCGCCGTACCGACTGCTTCGGTGGCGGCCTGCACACTCGGCCCCGAGGGGATCAGCGCGGCGGCGGCCACAGCCGCGGCGGTGACGACAGCCAGGACGGTTTTCTGCATGAGCGAACCCCCAGGGGCCTGCTCCGGCGGAAGAGGCCGGCCCATGACTCGATGACAATGCGCGCTCAAACGATAACTGTCAGCACGCGGAGCGATGAACCCGGGCAGGGGTTGCGACAAGTTTATTAGTTGGCTAACTTTTCTTCTTAGCCGACTAAGCATAACTGGAAGGACGAATCATGGACCTCGGGTTCAAGGACTTGGCGGTACTGGTGACCGGCGGTTCGTCGGGGATCGGCCGGGCCACCGCGATCGCCTACGGACGCGAAGGCGCCCGCGTCGCGATCACCTACAACTCGCGCAAGGACGCCGCCGAAGCCGTTGCGGAGGAGATCGAGACGGCGGGCGGTACGGCGTACCTCGCGCAGCTGAATCTCAGCGCGCCGGACACGATCGCGACCGCGGTGACCTCGGTCGTGGAGCACTGGGGCGGACTGGACGCCGTGGTCGCGAACGCGGTCGACTGGGGCCCGATCGACGGCCGGACGGCCCGGATCGAAGACGCCGATCCGGCGTGGTGGACGTCGATCGTGCGGGCGAACCTCGAGGGCAACATGTACCTCGCACAGCACGTGGCGCCGGCGCTGCGGCGGTCCGCGCACGGGCGGCTGGTGCTGGTCTCGACCGACGTCGCGGTGCGCGGGATTCCCGGCGGCGCCTGGGCGTACGGCGCGGCGAAGGCCGGACTGCACGGTCTGGCCGCGAACCTGCAGCACGATCTGGGCGCGGACGGCGTACTGGTGAACGTCGTCGTCCCCGGCATCACGCTGGAGCACGGCGCGCACCGGATCATCCCGCAGGACGCCCTGGCGCAGATCACGGCCGGGTTCACCGCGCGGCACCTGCCGGATGTGTCCGAGCTCGCCGACGCGATCCTGTACCTGACCTCGCCGCGGACCAAGTCCGTCCAGGGTGAGCTGCTGCACGTCACCGGCGGCCAGTTGATGCCCAGTTGACGGGCGGTTGATACGCCGCTCGACGCGTCGACGCTTGTACCGTGGGCTCAGGGAGCACCCCGTCGAAGGAGCGTCGCGATGACCAGGGCACTGATCGTGGTGGATGTGCAGAACGACTTCTGCGAGGGCGGAAGCCTGGCCGTGGCAGGTGGCGCCGACGTCGCCTTCCGGATCGGTGAACTGCTGCACAAGTGGCACGACGCGGAGCCGCGCGACCGGATGTACGACTACGTGGTCGCCACCCGGGACCACCACATCGACCCGGGCGACCACTTCTCCCGCGAGCCCGACTTCGTCAACTCGTGGCCACCGCACTGCGTGGCCGGCACCGACGGCGTCGGCTTCCACCCGAACCTCGACCCGCAGCCGTTCGACGCGATCTTCGACAAGGGCGAGTACGCCGCGGCGTACTCCGGCTTCGAAGGCAAGTCTCACGAGGGCGGCCAGGCGCTCGCCGACTGGCTCCGCGACAAGGGCGTCACCGACGTGGAGGTCTGCGGTATCGCGACCGACTACTGCGTCCGGGCCACGGCGCTGGACGCCCGCACGGAAGGCTTCGCCACCACCGTCCTCACCACGCTCACCGCCGGTGTCGCCGAGACCAGCACCCAGCAGGCTCTCAATGACCTCCGCAACGCCGGCGTAACCCTCGCCTGACACTGAGCCCTCACCGGACCGGCGCACCTGGGCCGAGTGGGATGCCGAGGGCCCACCAGGCCAGGAAGAGCAGCGTCCAGGCGATCGTCATCGAGACGGCGAGCGGGACCGTGTACGACGCGAGCGTGCCGACACCGGCGTCCTTGCGGTACCGCTGCAGGAAGCCGAGTGCCATCACGAAGTAAGGGCTCATCGGGGTGATCGCGGTCGACCCCGAGTCGGCGATCCGGAACAGCGCCTGCGTCGTCTCGGCGGGGACGTTCAGCAGCAGCATCATCGGCACCAGGATCGGCGCGGTCAGCGACCACATCGCCGACCCGCTCGTCACCAGTACGTTGATCAGCGTCAGCAGCGTCAGGATGCCGAGGAAGATCACCACCTTCGGCGCGCCGAGATCACCCAGCACCCGCGCCGACTCCGCCGACAGCAGATCGCCGATGTTGCTCCAGTCGAAGTACGCCAGGAACTGGGCGATCGCGAAGAACAGCACCAGCACCGGCGCCATCTGCTTGATCCCCTCGGCCATCAGCTTCGGCACGTCGGCCGCGCGCTCGATCGCCCGGACCGTGACGCCGTACGTGATGCCGACGAGGCCGAAGAGCACCGCGACGACCATCGCGATCCCGTCCAGGAACGGCGAGTCGACGATGCTGCCGTCCTTGCCCCGCAGGGGCGATTCGTGCGGGAGCAGGACGGCGACGATCGCCGCGGCCACGACCAGGAACACCAGGCCGGCCCGCCGCAGACCCTTGCGCTCGGCAACGGATACGGCCAGCCGATCGGCTTCGTCACCGGGCGCGTCCGGGTCGGCGTCGAGGTCGGGCCGCTTGCTCAGCACCAACCGGGTGACCAGCGTGATCACCAGCGCGAGCAGGATCGAGGACGCGATGTTGAAGAACCAGTTCGACAGCACCGAGACGTGCGCGTCCGGGTCGATCGTCCGGGCAGCGGCCGTGGTGATCCCGGCGAAGATCGCGTCGTTCGGTGTCGGGATCGGGCTGGCGTCGTACCCGGACGCGATCGCGGTGTAGGCGACCACGATGCCGAGGATCGGCGACCGGCCGACCGCGCGGAACGCGAGCCCGCCGAGCGGCACCAGGATGATGTACGCCGCCGCCGACGCGACATGCGCCATCGTACCGGCGAACGCGACCGCGAACACCACCATCGACTGCGGTACCCGCGACACGCTCACCCGCATCAGCGCCTGCAGGAACCCGGTCCGCTCGGCCAGCGCGACGCCCATGATCACGACCACGATCGTCGCCATCGGCGGGAACTCGGCGAAGTTCGAGATCGCCGTCGACACCGCCAGCTGCAGGCCGTCGCCGGACAGCAGGTTCTGCACGGCGACCTCCTTGCCGTCCTTCGGTGAGACCACCGAGACGTCGAGCGCGGACAGGATCGCGCTCACCACGGCGAGGATCGCGGACAGGATCCAGAACAGCCAGAACGGGTGCGGCAGCGCGTTCCCGATCCGTTCGATCACCGCCATCGCGCGGACGATCCGCGGCAGCTCCCGGGTGTCCGTACTCGCCGTACTCATAACGTGTGCGCCTTGAAGAACGCGCCGATCAGCTCGTCCGCCTCGAACGTCTGCGTCACGTAGCCCGGCCCGGACGTCGAGTCCGAACCCGGCCAGCTGTGCCCGCCGTCGGTCACCGCGACGTGCACGACGTCGGCCTTGCAGCCCTTGTACGTGAAGGTGAGGACATCGGATCCGACCTGACTCGTCTTCGGGTCCTGCTTGCAGTGGTTGCGCACGGACCAGTCACGGACCCAGGTCTGGACGTCGGGCAGGTCGCGCTGGCCGTCACCGCCGTACGGGATCGTGGTGTCGCCGGTGCCGTGGATGTCGAGCACCGGCACCGGACGGCTCGGCGCACACCGGCCGCGGTCGAGGTAGAACGCGCCTGCGACCGGGGCGATCGCGGCGATCCGATCGGCGAGCCGACACGCGAGGATCGCGGTGAAGCCGGCGCCGTTCGACTTGCCGGTCGCGTAGACGGCCCTGGTGTCGATGCAGTACGACGACTCGAGCTGGTCGAGCAGGTCCGCGGTGAACGTGACGTCGTCGACGCCGTCCGCGGAGTACGGCGCACCCTGCCAGGCCTGCTTGTTCTCGTCGCCGATCACACCGTTGGGGTAGGCAACGATCGCGTCGAGCTTCGACAGGTCGGAGAACGCCTCGGTCTGCGCACCGGTCTTGCCGCGGCCGTGGTACACGAGAATCAGCGACTTCGCCTTCGACGGCTGGTAGCTGTCCGGAACGTGCAGGCGGTAGGTCCGGGCCAGGCCGCCGCTGCTCACGGTGTAGTCGCCGCTCGGTGCGGCCGGTTGACCGCAGCCGGCGCTGGGCGCACCGGCCGCGGTTGCCGTCGGCAACGTGGTGGCGGCGGTCACCAGAGCCGCCGACGCCAGCAGTGCGCCGATGCGTCGCGCCGTACGCCGGCGGGACGTTGTGGGGCGTGGATTCATCAGGGGTGCCTCCTCGGGGCAGGCGGCCTGTGGGCAGGCTCGCGCCTGGACCTCCCTGAGCCGAAGGTCCAGTGTCGTGCGGGGAATCAGGCGGTGAGCAGCTCGTCGGCGAAGGCGGCGATCCGGTCGGCGGCGGACTCCACCAGGAGCCTGCCGTCCGCGGCGGTGGCGCGCCGGGGATCACCCAGCACACCCCGCTTGTGATACGCGTCGAACCCGACGGACAGTCGCGGTCCGGACGACTGCCGCGAGAGTCGGGCCGGGGTGGTCAACTCGTCCGGTGTGGTGGCACCGGGCTCCAGGCGATCGGCCTGGACCAGGTCCGGTGCCAGATACAGCATCTGCGCGGTCTCCGCCTCACCGGCGTGACCGTGGACCGCGCTGACGTCGGTGATGAGATCGGCGACCACGGAGGTCACCGGCGTCCAGGCGAAGGTGACGTCGCTGCGGACGTACTCCTGCGCGAGCACCGACAGCGCGGCGTTGTTGCCGCCGTGCCCGGTGATCACCAGGAACTGCCGCCAGCCGTGGTCGGACAGGCTCGCGACGAGATCGCGCAGCACCTGCATGAAGGTTGCCGGCGACAACGTCATCGTGCCGGCGAAGGCCATGTGGTGCGGTGAGACGCCGTACGGCACGGGCGGCGCGACGACTGCCCGACCGGCCAAGCGTTCGGCGACCCGGTCCGCGACACCGACCGCGCGGACGGTGTCGGTGGACATCGCCATCCCGCCGCCGTGCTGCTCCTGAGCTCCCACCGGGATGATCACCAACGGTGCGGTCCGGACTGCACCGTGTGCCTCGTCGGTCGTCATCTCGGCCAGCCGCCTTTTCGCCGCATACCGATCGTTTGTCTGCGGTGCGGCGGTCATGAGAACTCCGGGGCGGACTGGACGGTGCGGCGGATGTTGTCCAGGTGCTCGCGGGTCAGTTGCTCCGCGCGTACGGCGTCCTGCGCGCGGACCGCTTCGAGGATCGCCTGGTGTTCCTTGTGGTCGCGCTCGCGGTTGTCGTACAGCGCGCGGATCTGCTGCTGCTCGCGGACCCGGACCTTGAGCAGTGAGGCCAGAACCTCTTGCAGCAGCGGGTTTCCGGACGCTGCGGCGAGCTCGATGTGGAAGTTCAGCGCGAACGCCGGACCGCCGGGCGGGACCAGCGCGTTGGTGACCGCTGCTTCCAGCCGCTCGAGGTTCTCCGGTCGCCGCGCGGTCGCGGACTCCGCCGCGACCGCCGGTTCGATCACCAGCCGGGCGCTGATCAGCTGCAGCACCGAGTCCTTGGTGATCGGCGGCCGGTGCGGATTCGCGAGTACGACGTTGTTGATCGTCGGGCCGACGTACGTGCCCGACCCGTGCCGGAACTCCACCGCGCCGGTGGCCTCGAGCTTCCGCAGCGCCTCGCGCACCGTCGGCGTGGTGATCGAGAACCGCTTCGCCAGCTCGCGTGCCGAGGGAATCGCGTCACCGGGCCGCAACCCGCCCTCCCGGATGATCCCGAGGATCGACTCGGTCAACCGGTCGGAAAGGCTGGGCGGTACCTCGGCAGCTGAGTAACTCACAAACTGACTAAATCACTTAGCCATTCGTCGGGTCAAGACCTCGGTCGAGTAGTTCTGCTCAGGCGAAGTGACCGTCCGTCGCTCTACGGTCGTCGGGTGAACGAACGCACTGGGGGCAAGTCGATGGTCGCCGTCGCCGGGGCGGCACTGGGGATCGGTCTGGGCGTGGCCCTGGTCGTCGGCGTGATCGTGACGAGCGTCCAGTCGTCGTCCTGCATTCCGGACGAGGAGTGCTTCGCGGCCCTCGCTGGGATTGCTTGGGGCACCCTTGCGGGCGGTGCCGCGACGGCCCTCACGTTCCTCGTACTCGCGATCCGCTGGGACGCCGGTACGTACTTCGGCGTCGGCGTCGGGATCGGCGTCTTGGCGCTGCTCGGCGCGGGGTACTTGGCGCTCACCGGGCGCGGACAGCCGTTCCTGCTGCTGGCCGCGGTCGCGTTCGCCGGCGGCGCGCTCCTCCAGCGTTGCTACCGGCGGTCTCCCGACGGCGGCCCCGCGCGCTGGACCCGTCCGTCGACGGTCGCGGTCGTGATCACGGCGGGCGTCGTCGTCCTCGGCGCGCTGCCGACCGTGGTCAAGCTCGCCGAGGTGTGGACCGAACAGCGCCGCCTGGAAGCCGTCGTCGCCCGCCCGCTGCAGGCCGACTGGGACGACGGCACCTGGCCGTACACCGTGATCGAGTGGGACTCCGGGTTCGAGTACTCCGTCCTGGAACCGTGGTCCGACGGAAGCCGGATCGCTCGCGTCACCGTCTCGGTCCACCAGGCCGCCCCAGGCGATGCCCCCTGCGCCGGCTTCGCCGACCGCGTGGAGGGTCCGGTCACGGTCACCAACTGCACCGAGATCCAGCCCCGCGTCTGGGAAGGACGCGGTGCCCACGGGGAAGCCCGCTACTTCGTCCACGCTGCAGACGGCCAACGGGCCTACGTCCGCACCGGCACCTACGGCCCCGAGGTGCAGCCGGCATACAACCAACGCGCCGCCGAAGTCGCCAAGTCCCTCCGCCCCCGCTCCGCGTTCCCCTTGGCCGCCGCATCGATCGAATGCGGCTTCTGCGAGTGGCTGGGATGACGGCCGCCTCGCAGAAGCCGGTGCCGTCGATCAGGGGGTGACGGTGATGGGGGAACCGTTCGAGGTCAGGGACCAGTCAGTGGTGTGGAAGGTGGCAGGGTCCACCGTTCCGGTTTCGGTCACGTAGTCGATCATCAGCTGGCGGATCTCCTCCTGACGGTTGTACACGACCGGCGCCGTGGAGACGTGCGGGAAGTTGCCGCCGCCGGACTGGCGGTAGTTGTTCACCGCAACCACGAACTGCTGGTCGGCTGCCACCGCCGTACCGTCGTACGCCAGGTCGGTGATTCGCGCGCCGACCGGCTTGGCGATGTCGATGGTGTACGTGAGCGGCTTCGTCAGCCCGCCGACGATGTCGTAGTTGTAGTCCGGCGTACCGTTCGGCGCGGTCGGCGTCGGCGCGTTGGTGATCTGGTCGGACGGGAACGGTCCGGTGCCGGTGACCTGCTTGAAGTACTGCGCGGAGAACTCCAGGTACTCCTTGAGCTGCGCACCGGTCATCGTCACCCCGAGCAGCGTGTTGTCGAAGATGTACAGCCCCGCGACGTCCCGCACCGACACGTCACCGGCCGGAATGGCCGCGCCCCGGTTGAACGGCGCCGCGATCGCGAGCACCGGCAGCGACTCCTCCGGCGTACCGGCCATGCCCTTCGAGACCGCGTCGGCCTGGACGAAGTTCACGAAGTCGAGCGCGGCGGTGTCCTCCCACGGCGCGGTCGCCGCGGACATCGCCTCGGTGCAGGTGCCGATCTTCGAGTTCACGTACTCGACGACCTTGTCGTGGTCCTTCTGCAGCAGCGCGACCACGGCCGGGTCGGCGTCGACGGTGTTGGCGTTCAGGACCTGGCTGTGCCGGCCGACGACCTTCCACTGCCCGCGGACCTTCTGCAGGTCGAGGTCGAACATTGACAGCCGCATACCCCACTTGAGCGGCTCGCTCAGCACCACCTGCTCGCCCGTGGTCTTGTTGGTGACGAGCCGCTCGGGGACCTCGAGGTGCGCGTGCCCGACGAGCACCGCGTCGATCCCCGGTACGGTCTCGGCCATCAGCGCCGACGTGTTCTCCGGGTACGGCAGCGCATCGCCGTACGACGAGGACAGGTCCATACCGGAGTGCACCGACACGATCACGACGTCCGCGCCGGCCTTGCGGACCCGCGGCACCCAGACCTTCGCGAGCTCGACGATGCCGCCGAACTTCACCTTGTTCTCGACGTTCGCCTTGTCCCAGATCGCGATGCCGGGGTTGGTCAGGCCGAGGATGCCGACCGTGATCGGCTTCGCGCCCGGCACGTGCACGCGCTTGAGCGTGTACGGCGGGAACACCGGCATCCCGGTCGTCCAGTCCTGGGCGTTCGCGCCGAGCAGCGGGAACCGCAGCTGCCGCTGGAACTTGCGGAGGATGTCGAGGCCGTAGTTGAACTCGTGGTTGCCGAGCGCCGCGGCGTCGTACCCGATCCGGTTCATCGCGGCGGCCATCGGGTGGACGTGCCCGCCGGTGATCGGCTCGATCTTCGCGAAGTAGTACGCCAGCGGGGTGCCCTGGATGGTGTCGCCGGCGTCCAGCAGCAGTGGACGCGGCCCGCGCCGGTCCGCCGCGGCGCGCTCGCGAACGGCGTCGACCAGCGTGGAGATCTTGGCCAGGCCGATGTCGTTGTGCGCGCTGTCGTCGTACTCGGCGTTCTTGAAGTAGTCCCAGTTGAAGACGTTGCCGTGCAGGTCGGTGGTGCCCAGCACGGTCAGCCGCACCGTCTTGCCGGGGCGCTGACCACCCGTGCCGCCTTGTCCACCGGCGTACGCCGGAACCGCCTGGAAGCCGGCCGCGGCCAGCGCCGCCGCCCCGCCGATCACCGCGCGTCGTGTCATCGTGGTCCGCTCACCGCTGTCCGTCATCGCCCCGCCTCACTGGTCGAATCTGTCTCGTACGCCGGGATCTCCGGCCGAGACCACACGATACGACCGACACACCCCCACCCAGCCAACCGTTGCCCCCACCGACACGAGAAGATCCTTCGCATGGCCAACTCGCCCGGCAGGCTGCTGCCGTTGGTCGCCGCCCTGTTCTGCGGTGCCGTCCTCGCTCAAGCCGCCACGCCCTCCGACCACACCGTCACGTCCGCCGCCCCTTCCGCCGGTACGTCGCCACACCCGAAGTCGGGCGGGTTGCCAATCACCGCCAAACGCGGTGAACCGTCGTCGTCGAAGCACCCTGCTCCCACGCCGACCGCCCATCCACCGGCCACGAAGCCGCCGGCGTCGTCGACCCGAGCGTCCCGGGCACAGCCCGACGACTGGAACCTTGCAGGTCACGGCAAGGTCCTGTACCTGACCTTCGACGACGGCCCGCAGCACGAGTGGACGCCGAAAGTCCTGCAGGTACTGCGCAAACACAACGCGCGGGCGACCTTCTTCGTGCTCGGGATCCAGGTCGCGCAGTACCCGGAACTCGTCACCGCCGAGCGCGCCGCCGGACACACCGTGGGCAACCACACCTACGACCACAAGACGCTGACCGGCCTGCCGGACGCGAAGATCCGCCAGGAGATCGCCGGCGGGATCACGTCGAAGTGCCTGCGGCCACCGACCGGTGCGACCAACGCGAAGGTCGCTGCCGCCGCGGCGGCGTACCACCAGCGCGAGGTGCTGTGGGACGTCGACACCAAGGACTGGGAGAAGCCAGGCGCCGCACACATCGAACACGCGATCCTCAAGGGCGCCCGCCCCGGCGCGATCATCCTGATGCACGACGGCGGCGGCAACCGCGCCCAAACCGTCGCCGCCCTCGACCGAGCCCTCACCAAACTCACCAAGCTCGGCTTTACCTACCGTGCCCTCCCCTGCTGACGGCGGCGGTGCCGTTCGAGAAGTAGTGCAGCGCCTGATCGATGGCTTCGACCGGCTGGTCGAGGGCCGCGACGCTGTAGAGCCCGGCCCGCCCGCTGACGCTGGTGACCCCGGGCTGTACGGCGATCTGCAGCAGTGACTGCCCGAGCTTCCGCTTCCGCCGGAAGCCGCGTACGGCCGGCCAGGGCAGCACGACCGGGGCCGAAGCGCCTTCCACTCCGAGTTCGAGCGCGGCGCGCGTCATCCGCAGGGCGTACGGCGGCAGGTCCGTGCCGGCGGCCCACCGCTGCAGCTTCGCCCGCTGGACGATGACGACGAGCGCACTGCCGAGGAGCAGCAACATCGCCGCGAAGAGCAGCCCGCCCACCACCCAGCCGCCGTCGCTGCGGAGGAGCAGCACGAGCGCGAGCCCCAGGCCGACCAGCGAGAGCACGAAATTGAATCCGCTGCTGATCACCTGGAGCCGCCGGGTCCGGGTCCGGCGGCGCAGGATCTCGTCGTGTTTCAGGCCCACCACGAAGCTCTCGTCCATCCCCCGAGCCTGGCAGGCCGGCGGGTCAGCGCTGGATGGCGGCGGTTCCGTTCGAGAAGTGCTTCAGGGCTTCGTCGATGACATGGACGGGCTGGTCGAGGGCCTTGACCAGGAACATTCCGGTTGGCCGAAGCAACGGGTTCGGTTTGACGACACTCCGCACCGACGGCTGATCCAGACCGCGAACGCCGGCCGTCGTCGCGGACACGCCGCGGACCAGCGCCAGGTCGAGCATGTACTGGCCGAGCAGCTTGTGCTGCGTGAAACCGCGGACCGTGCCCCACGGCAGCACCACCGGGTACGCCGCTCCGTCGCAGGCGAGCTCGAGTCCCTTGGCGGAGATCCGCATCGCGACCGGCGGCAGCTCGTTGGCGTCGTACCACTCGGCACGCTCGGCCTGCAGGCGGTACACCATCACCGTGCTGAGGACGAGCGGGACCATGGCAGCGACCAGCAGCAACGCGAACGGCCACAGCCCGGATCCGCGGAACGCGACCAGCGCGTAGACCGCGGCCGCGATACCGACCACGCCGAGCACGAACGTGATCCACGCGCCGCGGCGCTCGACCGTCCGCACCACCTCGCGCCGCCGCAGTACCGCCTCCCGGTCGATACCGACCAGGAACGGCTTGCCCAGCTCAGGTGGTGCCTGCTGCACCAGCACCTCCGGAGTGTCCTGTGAAATGACCTGCGATCCCGCGTCCCCGTCCTCACTCACGGGAGAAGAATCCCACACCGGGTGTGCACCCGCCTCCCGAAGCCGGTCACTCCTTGCGGCGGCCCGCCCAGGTCCAGGCGTAGACACCGTCGTCGACGGCGCGACCGGCCTCGCCGAGCTCGAGCGGGCGGAAGGTGTCGACCATCACCGCGAGCTCCTCGAACCGCTCGGCCCCGAGCGAGGCCTCGATCGCCGACGGCTGCGGCCCGTGCGCGTACCCGCCGGGGTGCAGCGAGATCGACCCGAGCCCGATCCCGGAGCCCTTCCGTGCCTCGTAGTCGCCGCCGCAGTAGAACATCACCTCGTCGGAGTCGACGTTCGAGTGGTAGTACGGCACCGGGATCGAGAGCGGGTGGTAGTCGACCTTCCGCGGCACGAAGTTGCAGACCACAAAGTTGTACCCCTCGAAGACCTGGTGCACGGGCGGCGGCTGGTGCACGCGCCCGGTGATCGGCTCGAAGTCGCTGACGTTGAACGTGTACGGATACAGGCAGCCGTCCCACCCGACCACGTCGAACGGATGTGTGGCGTACGTCATCCGCGAGCCGACGATCCCGCCCGGACCGTTGCCGCGGTGCTTCACCAGCACCTCGACGTCGGTGCCCTCGACCACGAACGGCTCGGTCGCCGGGTGCAGGTCGCGCTCGCAGTACGGCGCGTGCTCGAGGAACTGCCCGTACCGCGACAGGTAACGCTTCGGCGGCGCGATGTGCGAGTTGGCCTCGATGCAGTACAGGTGGACGCCCTCGGGACCGGGCAGCCAGCGGTGCGTGGTCGCGCGCGGAATGATCACGTAGTCGCCCTGCACCGCGTTCAGCACGCCGAACACCGTTTCCACGGTCGCCGAGCCCTTCTCGACGTACACACACTCGTCGCCGATCGCGTTGCGGTAGTACGGCGAGGGCTGCTCGGCCACGACGTACGAGATCCGCACGTCGCCGTTGCCGAGCACGAGCCGGCGGTCCTCGACGGCGTTCGACTTCGCGGTGTCGGTGAACAGGTCGTGCAGCTTCAGGTGCCGCGGCGTCAGCGGATGGTTCGCGACCGTGGCCAGGTCAGGCAGGTCCCACACCTGGGAGTCGACGATCGCGGACGGGACGCCGGCGTGGTAGAGCAGCGACGAGTCCGACGAAAACCCCTCCTCGCCCATCAGCTCCTCGTAGTACAGCCCGCCGTCCGGTCTGCGGAACTGGGTGTGCCGCTTGGGCGGAACTTCGCCGACCTGCCGGTAGTACGCCATCGTCCTGCCCTGCCAATCCGATGCTGCCTGAGCGCCTATCCGATATGCGAACGCTTGCGTCCGCTTACCGAAAGCATCCGTTAGGCTCTACACCATGTCAACCATCCCTGCCCTGTTCCGGCACCTGGTCGACGACGCCTCGATGTTCCCGCCCGGCAATCTGCCGCTGACCGAGGCCGCCGCCGCGCACCGGGCACACCGCGTCGCGCCGTACGGCGACCTCGTCGGCCCGTTCGTCTGCACCGACGAGGACCTGATGAAGGTCGCGGCCGAGGCCGCGCGGACCGGTGCAGACCACGGCCCGCTCGCGGTCAGCGTCGTGATCAGCGGCGGCGCCGGCGGCATCGCGCCCGCAGTGCGGTACGGCGACCGCTCGGACGACATCGTGGTCACGGGGGTCGAGGTTCGGCTGCGTGACGAGGACGACCTGTCACGCAACGCACTGCGCGTGGTGCGGGCGTGTGACGACTGCCTCGACGACGAGACGGCGTACGTCGAGGTCGGCCTGGACGGCGGCTGGGAGCGTGCGCTCGACGTGGTCGCGGACGCCGGCTACGCCGCGAAGCTCCGGACCGGCGGTCTCGACGCGTCGCTGTTCCCGTCGGAGCGGCAGGTGGCCGATTTCATCACCGCCTGCCTGGATCGCGAGGTCGCCTTCAAGTGCACGGCCGGCCTGCACAACGCCGTACGGCACACGGCGTCCGACACCGGCTTCGAGCATCACGGGTTCCTGAACGTACTGCTCGCCACGCGGGCGTCGCTCGACGGCGCGTCCGCCGACGAGGTGGCGGCGGTTCTGAGCGAGCGGTCCGGCGAGACGCTGGCGGCGCGCGCCCGCGAACTGTCCGACGACCAGGCCGCGAGCACCCGCCGCTGGTTCACCTCGTTCGGCTCGTGCAGCATCGACGAACCCCACACCGACCTGACCACCCTGCGTCTGACGGAGGCGTCGTGAGCTGGATCAGTATTCCGGACGGGTCGCCGTTCGGGCCGGAGAATCTGCCGCTGGGCGTGTTCCGGTACGGCGAGGAGGAGCCGCGGGTCGGCGCCGCGATCGGAGACCAGATCATCGACCTCGCGCCGGTCGCTTCCGCGCAGATGCTGGACGGCGCCCAGCTGTTCACCCAGCCGACACTGAACGCGTTCCTCGCCGTCGGCCGGTCCGGGTGGCGCGCGACGCGCGAATGGCTGCTCGACCTGGTTGGTAACCCCGCGCAGCGCGACGCCGTCGAGCCGCACCTGATCCCGCAGTCGGCCGTGACCATGCAACTGCCGTTCGAGGTCGCGGACTACGTCGACTTCTACGCCTCGGAACACCACGCCACGAACCTCGGCCGCCTGTTCCGCCCGAACGCCGAGCCGCTGCTGCCGAACTGGAAACACCTCCCGGTCGGCTACCACGGCCGCGCCGGCACAGTCGTTGCCAGCGGCACCGACATCGTCCGGCCGTCAGGCCAGCGCAAGGCGCCGGACGCGCCGGCACCGACGTTCGGACCGTCGCAGCGGCTCGACATCGAGGTCGAGCTCGGGTACGTCGTCGGTACACCGTCTGCCCTCGGCCGACCGGTGTCCGTGGACGACTTCGCCGAGCACGTCTACGGCGTGGTCGTCGTCAACGACTGGTCCGCGCGCGACCTGCAGGCGTGGGAGTACGTCCCCCTCGGCCCGTTCCTCGGGAAGTCGTTCGCGACGTCGATCTCGCCGTGGGTGGTGTCACTCGACGCGCTGGCCACAGCCGCCGTACCGCTCGGGCCGCAGGATCCGCCGGTCCTTCCGTACCTCGCCGGGGAGAACCTGGAGAACTACGACATCACCTTCGAGGTGTTCCTCAACGGTCACCTCGTCAGCACCCCGCCGTACAAGCACCTGTACTGGTCGCCGGCGCAGATGCTCGCGCACATGACCGTCAACGGCGCCGGCGTCCGCACCGGTGACCTGTACGCGTCCGGCACCGTCAGCGGACCCGAAAAGGACCAGCGCGGCTCGTTCATCGAGCTGAGCTGGGGCGGCCGCGAGCCGCTGATCGTGGACGGCCGGGAGCGCACATTCCTCGAGGACGGCGACGAGGTCACGATCACTGCCTGGGCAACCGCAGCGGACGGCTCCCGGACAGGTTTGGGTGCGGTCAGCGGTCGGGTTTTGCCCGCACGCAGCTGAACTGGGTGTGCACGGTCGCGCCGCCGCCCAGAAGTCGGGGGCTTGCACCCTGAACGGGGGCCTTGCACAGGTTATTTCGTGTGCAAGGCCCCCATTACCTGTCCACTCCCCCGAGAAGTGGCCGACGCCAGGGATGGTGGTCAAGACTGCGCCTCAGGGCCGGCCGGGAGGATCAGCCGGGCGAGGGCGCCGCCGCCGGGAGCCTCGCCGAAGGTGAGTTCGGCGCCCAGGACCTTGGCGTGGCCGGCCGCGATGGTCAGGCCGAGGCCGTGGCCGACGCCACGCTCGGCCATCCCGGACCGGAACCGGCGCGGGCCCTCGGCGATCAGTTCCTCCGGGTAGCCGTTGCCATGGTCAACGACTTCCACCGTCCGGCCGCTGACCGTCACCTCGACCGGCGGTTTGCCGTGCCGCATGCCGTTGACGATCAGGTTGGCGAGGATGCGCTCGATCCGGCGCGAGTCGGTCGACACCGTCTGGTCCGGCCCGATCTGGTGTACGACGACACTGTCCGGAGCGAGCGCCTGCTGCATCCGCAACCGGGCGACCGCCGAGCCGACGAAGGCACCCAGACCGACCAGCTCGAGGTCCGCCTGCTCGACACCGGAGTCGAAGCGCGCGATCTCCAGCAGGTCCTCGACCAGGCGGCGCAACACCTTCGCCCGGTCGCGGACCAGCTCGCTGGGACGGCCCGGCGGCAGCAGTTCGGCGGCGGTGGTCAGCCCGGTCACCGGGGTCCGCAGGTCGTGCGCCACATCCGCGGTGAAGCGGCGCTCGGCCTCGAGCTGACCGCGCAACGAACTGGCCATCGTGTCCAGCGCGGTCGCCAGCGCCTGCACCTCGTCCTTGCCTTTGCCGATGGCCTCGGCCGCCGACGCGTCCAGGTCACCGGCCGCGATCCGCCGGGCCGTCCCCGCGACCGCGACGATCCGCTTCGACAGGCTGCCGGCCAGGATCACCGAGACCAGTGCGACCAGCGCGACCGTACCGATGCCGCCCAGGATCAGCGCCTGCTGCAGCGCCTTCATCGAGTCGTCGGTGCTCTCGTAGTCCTGCTCGATCGACAGCACCTTGCCGTCCTTGACCGCGACCGCCGCCCACATCTTCGCGTTCGGCGAGCCGGTCTTGAACGTGGCGCGCTTGCCCTGCAGTACGGCCTCCCGCAGCTGCGGCGGCAGGTCCGGATCGTCGACCTTCGCGCCGAACACCGGGACGTCGTTGGTGTCGTAGCTCTGCGCCGCGAGCTGGATCCGCTCGTCCGCGAAGCTGCGCGTGCGGTCCAGCCGGGCCGACTGGGCCTGGGTGTAGACCGCGACGCACAGCACCAGGATCGCGAGCGACGAAACCAGCAGGAAGATGAGACCGAGCTTCGCGCGCAGTCCCATCCGTTACGCCCGCAGCTTGTACCCGAAGCCGCGGACGGTTTCGATGCGGTCGGCACCGATTTTGGTCCGCAGCCGCTGCAGGTGGACGTCGACCAGCCGGCCGTCGCCGCCCCACTCGTAGTCCCAGACCCGCTGCAACAAC
Organism: Kribbella sp. NPDC048915; assembly: GCF_040649595.1. NCBI lineage: Bacteria > Bacillati > Actinomycetota > Actinomycetes > Propionibacteriales > Kribbellaceae > Kribbella > Kribbella sp. NPDC048915. Next base: position 109,963 of record NZ_JBEZFT010000006.1, read on the forward strand.
GTCGAGCGGCTGAGCACCACACCGGGGTTGTTCGCGAACTCGATCAGCAGCTTCAGCTCGGTCGGCGTCAGCTGCACGGTCTGCCCGCCGCGGCGTACCTCGAGCGCCTCGCGGTCCAGCTCCAGGTCGCCGAACGACTCGACGCCGGAGCCGGCCGCCGGGGCCGGACGCTCCGGGTCGGAGACCGCGCGCCGCATCACCGCCCGCAGTCGCGCCACCAGCACCTGGGTGTCGAAGGGCTTGGTCACATAGTCGTCGGCGCCTGCTTCCAGGCCGAGGACGACGTCGAGCGCGTCACCGCGGGCGGAGACCATCACGATCGGGACCGTGCTGGACTCGCGGATCCGCCGGCACACCGAGATGCCGTCCAGCCCGGGCAGCATGATGTCCAGCATCACGACGTCGGGATGGATCTTCTCGAAGCGCTCGATCGCCTCCAGGCCGTCCTCGGCCGTGGTCACGTCGTAGCCGTGCCGCTCGAGGGTCAACTGGGTCGCCTCACGGATCACCGCGTCGTCCTCGACCATGAGAATGCGCGCTGCCGGTTCTTCCGGTACCACCGAACTTCAGTCTCCCTACTGGTCCGTCGAGCTCACCTTGATCATCTGCCGGCCGTTCCAACGGTAGACCTCGACCCGCCGGCCCGACGGGCAGCAGACCGGGTCGTCGATCGCGAAGATCTTGGACTCGACCACCAGGTCACCTTGCGGGCTGGCGTTCACGGTCGGTTGCTCGACGTCCAGGCTCCAGATCGGTCGCGGGCCCGAGGGCTCGACGGCGATCAGGAAGATACCGAAGACGAACTTCTCCAAGGTATGGATGAGGACGATCTGCTGGGGTGTACCGCTGTGCATTACATCAACGGTCTTACCCCTGCTGAGGCAACGCGAAATCACGGTGCAATTCGCGAGCACTGTCCGCGCGTAGTCGCTGAGGTGCTTGTCCGCGAGCAGTTGGGTCCGGACTTCGGCCAGGTCAACGGCCACTTGCGGGGTCCGCGCGACGCCCGGCGAGGGGCTGCCCTTGCCGACCGCAATCGTCGGTGACGGGGTCTCCGGCGGAGGCTCGGCGCCCTCGACCCGCAGGCCGCCGCCGTTCCCGCACGCGACAAGAGCCGCGGTCGCGACCACGGTGGCGACAGCGGGCAGCACGGTACGGCGCCACAAGCCCATGGGGCGCCTCCTACCCGGCATCAAGTCCCCCCGCGAATTCGTACACATCCTCATTTCCATGGTCCAGGCCGGACGTCACAGCCGACGGCCGTGGACGTCGAGTGGCCTCGGCAGTTCTATTGCGGTTGCGTCACAGTGTTGCGCGCAGTGGTCGCCGGGGCATCATTCGGCGACCACCTTCCCCGGATTCAACAGGTTCTTCGGGTCGAGCGCGGCCTTGATCGCCCGGTGCACGTCGATCGCGACCGGCCCGATCTCCTCGGCCAGCCAGGTGCGCTTCAGGACGCCGACCCCGTGCTCGCCGGTGATCGTGCCGCCGAGCTCCAGCCCGATCTCCATCACCCGGTCGAAGGCCTGCTGGGCCCGCTCGGCCTGCGCCGGGTCGGTCTGGTCGAACACGACCGTCGGATGCATGTTGCCGTCGCCGGCATGCCCGAGCACGCCGATGGTGATGTCCAGTTCCGCGGACAGCTCCTCGATCCGGCCGATGAACTCGGCCAGCCGCGAGCGCGGTACGGCGACGTCGTCGATCATCGTCGTACCGAGTTGCTCCAGGGCGATCAGCGCCGCCCGCCGGCCTTCGAGCAGCAGCTCGCCCTCGGCGTCGTCCTCGGCCTCGATGCACTCCAGTGCACCCTGATCACGGCAGAGCTTGGCGACCGCGGCGACATCCGCCGCGCCCGCGTCACCACCGGCGTCGGACTGCGCGATCAGCATCGCGCCCGCCTCGTCGGGCAGGTCCATCCGCTTGTACTTGTTCACCGCGCGGATCGTGGTCCGGTCCATGATCTCCAGCAGGCTGAGCGAGACGCCGCTGCGGATGATTTCCAGGATCGCGTTGCCGGCGTCGACGCCGGAGGCGAACAGCGCGGCCATCGTCCGCGGCTTCGCGGCCTGCGGACGGAGCGCCAGCGTGGCCTCGGTGATGATGCCGAGGGTTCCTTCGCTGCCGACGATCAGCTTGGTCAGGTCGTACCCGGCGACGCCCTTGACGGTCTTGCGCCCGGTGCGCAGGATCCGCCCATCGGCCAGCACGACCTCCAGGCCGAGCACGTAGTCGGTGGTCACGCCGTACTTCACGCAGCACAGACCGCCCGAGTTCGTGGACAGGTTGCCGCCGATCGAGCAGAACTCCCAGCTGGACGGGTCCGGCGGGTAGAACAGTCCGTGCTCGGCGACCGCGCGGGACAGCACCGCGTTGTACACGCCCGGTTGCGTGACGACGTACCGGTCGACCGGCTCGATGGCCAGAATCCGGTCCATCTTCTCCAGCGAGACGACCAGGCAGCCGTCCAGTGCGTTCGCCGCGCCGGACAGCCCGGACCGTGCGCCCTGCGGCACGATCGGGATGCCGGCCTCGTTCGCGATCCGCACCGCCGCCTGGACGTGCGCGGTCTCCCGGGCCAGCACCACCGCAAGCGGCATCCCGGCCGGGCAGAACATCGCCCGGTCGTACCGGTAACTCTCCATCCGGTCCGGATCGGTGACCAGCGCCTCGGGAGGCAGCACCTGACGCAGCTGCTCGACAACCTCACTCATATGGCGAGCCTAGTAACTACTTGGCGGTACTGCGCCCCCGGATCGAGTCAGCGGGTCCGTTTGGTGGAGTTCTCCGAGATCTCGCGGTAGCCGCCGCCGTAGTTGTGGTACTCGCGGCCGATCGCGGCGAACGTGATGCTCCCGCTGGTCGCGCGCACCTTCGGTGTCCGGCAGGTGCGCTGGCCCTCGATGACCGCACCGTTGCCGCCGCTGCTGTCACAGCTGAGCACGCGGCCGCTGTTGTTGCCGCCGTACTGCACCAGGAAGGCATTGGCCTTCGCGTTGGCGACGACCGGCGACGCCATCGAGATCTCGGCCCAGTACTGGTAGCAACTGTCGCGGACCAGGCGGACCGTGCCCCAGCTCGGCGGCCGGTGGTCGCGCAGCATCGGCGCCGATGCGATGGACTTCGCGCCTGAACAGTTGGCGGCGGTGGCCGCCGCGGCCGGTGCGGCGGACAGGGCGAACACGCCCGCTCCGGCCAGTCCGGCGGTGCTGAGCAGAATGCCCAGTGTCTTCATGACGAACCCTTCCTGAGTGCACGCCCCGACGCGCACTCAGGAAGGCACCTTACGCGAACAGAGCCTGCCCGGACAGTCATTCCGGTAATCGGACGGCGACACGCCGTATGCAGTTGCTGCTGGCAAGGTTCTGGTCTGTGGTGAAGCGGTTCGACCCGGCTCAGAGGTTGCCGCGCCGCTCCTGCTCCCGCTCGATCGCCTCGAACAGCGCCTTGAAGTTGCCCTTGCCGAAGCCCAGCGAGCCGTGCCGCTCGATCAGCTCGTAGAAGACCGTCGGCCGGTCGCCGATCGGCGCGGTGAAGATCTGCAGCAGGTAGCCGTCCTCGTCGCGGTCGACCAGGATGCCGCGCTTCTGCAGTTCCTCGATCGGCGCCCGCACCTCGCCGATCCGGGCCCGCAGCTCCGGGTCCTCGTAGTACGAGTCCGGCGTGTTCAGGAACTCCACGCCGTTGGCCCGCAGGATGTCGACGGTGCGCAGGATGTCGTTGGTGGCGAGCGCGATGTGCTGTGCGCCGGCGCCGTCGTAGAACTCCAGGAACTCGTCGATCTGCGACTTCTTCTTCGCGATCGCCGGCTCGTTCAGCGGGAACTTCACCCGGTGGTTGCCGTTGGCGACCACCTTGCTCATCAGCGCCGAGTAGTCGGTGGCGATGTCGTCACCGATGAACTCCGCCATGTTCACGAAGCCCATCACCTTGTTGTAGAAGGCAACCCACTCGTCCATCTTGCCGAGCTCGACGTTGCCGACCACGTGGTCGACCGCCTGGAACAACCGCTTCGGGTGCCCGTCCGGGCGGGTCACCTTCGTGGTCGCCGCGACGAAGCCGGGCAGGTACGGGCCGGAGTACTTGCTCCGGTCGATCAGCGTGTGACGGGTGTCGCCGTACGCCGCGATCGCCGCGCGGCGGATCGTGCCGTGCTCGTCGGAGACGTCGTTCGGCTCCTCCAGCACGGTGGCGCCCATGGCCCGCGCGTGCTTGATGCACTTGTCGACGTCCGGGACCTCGAGCGCCAGGTCGACCACGCCGTCGCCGTGCTTGCGGTGGTGGTCGAGCAGCGGGCTCTTCGGGCTGACGCCGCCGGAGATCACGAAGCGCGCCGAGCCGGACTTGAGCACGAAGGCCTTGCTGTCCTTCGAGCCGGTCTCGGGGCCCGAGTACGCGACCAGGTCCATCCCGAACGCGAGCTGGTACCACTTCGCGGTCTGGGTGGCGTTGCCGACCACGAACACCACGGCGTCCATCGCGGTCACCGGGAACGGGTCGGTGCTCTCGTCGTACGGCACCAAGCCGACGAGCTGCTTGAGCTGGTCGAGGTCGAGATCGGCGTCGAGCTCTGCAGGGGTGAGATCGGTGCTGGTCATCGGTGTCCTCCCGGTTTCGGATCAGTACACCGACCCTGGTCTCTGCGCGACAGGTTGCGCAACAGTTTGTTGTTCTGCTGGGCAACCTGACCGATCAGCTGCCAAGATGGCTGGACTATTTGGTCAGTCTGACTATTGACGGAGGGCCGCATGGCGGTGGACGCGCTCGATGCCCGGATCCTGAAGCTGTTCGCGGCCGAACCGCGGGTCGGCGTCCTGGAGGCGTCGCGCCGGTTGGGGGTCGCGCGGGGCACCGTGCAGGCGCGGCTCGACCGGCTGCAACGCGACGGTGTGGTGCGCGGGTGGGGGCCGGACATCGACACCGCCGCGATCGGTTATCCGGTCACCGCGTTCGCGACGCTGCAGATCGAGCAGGGCTCCGGGCACACCGCGGTCGCCGAGGCGCTGGCCCGGATCCCGGAGGTCCTCGAGGTGCACACGATCACCGGCGCCGAGGACCTCTGGTGCCGGATCGTGGCGCGCTCCAACGCCGACCTGCAGCGGGTCATCGACCAGGTCGTGATCGTCCGCGGCATCCAGCGCGCCTCCACCGTCATCGCCCTCGCGGAGCAGATCCAGCACCGGGTGCTACCGCTGGTGGAAGCGGCGACGAAGAACTGACGGCCGGACCTGCACCACTCACCAACTCGCGGAGAACGGCGCCGACAGGCGGTGCTCAGGCGGGGACGCGGTCGTGGCAGGGAGGTTGGTGAGTGGTGGGCGTCCGCCCTCAGGCCAGACGCTTGGCAACTTCCACCGCGGCGCGGGCCACCCGCGGGCCGACGAAGTCGCGGTCGAGTTTGCCGAGCACGACCACGCCGATCGACGCCTCGACGCCGGGCACGCCCAGCACCGGCGACGACACGCCCTGGGCGCCGGCCTGGAGCTCACCGGACGTGACCACGAACGGGCGGCCCGCCGGGTCGGGCTTGCGGCGGCCGGCCAGGATCGCCTTGCCGGCCGCGCCCTGGTCGAGCGCGTGCCGCGACCCCATCCGGTACGACACGTGGTAATCGGTCCAGCTCGGCTCGACGACCGCGATCGCGAGCGCCTCCTCACCGTCCGCGACCGTGAGGTGCGCGGTGGCGCCGGTGTCCTCGGCGAGCGAGCGCAGCACCGGCAGCGCGGCGTCCCGCAGCGTGGGCTGGACCCGCCGGCTGTAGTGCAGGACGGCGAGCCCGAGCCGGGCCCGGCCCTCGCTGTCACGGCGCACGAGCCGGTGCAGCTCCAGCGTGTTCACCAGCCGGTACACGACGGTCCGGCTGACGCGCAACGCCGCTGCGAGCTCGGTGATCGACAACCCGTCGGGGGCATCGGCGAGCAACTCGAGGACCGTGAGTCCCCGGTCGAGCGTCTGCGAGGTCTCGGCTGGCACGCCTTCAGCGTATCCGCTATTCGGTCGCGGCCCGATAGACCCGTATCTTGCTGCCGTGCGAAATTACTGGTCGCTGCTTCCTGCCGTCCTCGTGATCGTGGTGCTGATCCTCGCGTACGCCGTGCCGACGATCATCAACCCGCAGTGGACGAGCTCGATCATGGCCCTGTTCCGCACCACCGGCGTCCCGGCCGGCGCCTCGCCGGAGGAGGTCCGCCGCGCGGCCGGCATCCTCGGCCCGCAGCAGCGCAAGTCCCGCCGGATGCTGGCGATCGCGATGGTCGTCGGCGCGCTGGGCCTGGTCGGGTTCAACGTGTCGCTGAACCGGGAGGCGAACGGCTGCTACCAGGCGGCCCGCGCGTTCGGCGCGATCGACGGCCGCAGCGCCGAGGACCCCTGCATCAACATGATCTACGGCGCCTTCTTCGGCGACGGCAGCGGCAAGCCGGACGAGGAGAACCCGCAGCCGGTCCTCTACTACCAGGTGGTCAAGGACAAGAAGCCGAAGTACCTCAAGTGGGTCCAGAACGCGCCGAAGTACGACGAGACCCAACTGCTGTTCGGCGCCGTCGGCAAGTGCTCGCTCGATCTCAAGGTCGAACAGCTCGAGGACAAGATCCGCGCGACGATCGACGTCGACATGCCGTGTCCCGAGGACGACGACGTCGCGCTGTTCCCGATCAAACTGAAGAAGCCGCTCGGGGACCGCAAGATCGTCACGGTCGACGACAAGCCGATCACCGAGATCAACCCGGACATGGACTCCTGGTTCACCGTCGTCAAGAAGCTCGCAACCGGCGGCTGAACCGGCGCGATCCGGCGCGATCCAGCTCGGTGCGACTCAGCTGAGGGCGCGGACCTCGGAGTCGTAGACCCGGAACGGCCGGTTCCGGGCCAGCAGGATCAGCAGGCCGGTGACACAGACCGCGGCGCCGCCGAGCAGCGCGATCGTCGGGGTGGTCAGTGACGCCGTCGTTCCGGCCACGAAATCCCCGAGCCGCGGCCCGCCCGCGACGACCACGATGAAGACTCCCTGCAGCCGCCCGCGCATCGCGTCCGGCGCCGCGGACTGCAGCACCGTGTTCCGGTACGCCGAACTCACCATGTCGGCCGCCCCGGACAGCGCGAGCAGCGCCACGCCCAGCCAGATCGTCCGGGACAGCCCGAACAGCCCGACCGCGGCGGCGTACGCCGTGATTGCGAGCACGATCGCCACACCCTGACGGCGGACCCGGGTCACCCAGCCGGAGAAGATCACGCCGATCAGCGCACCGATCGCCGGCGCCGCCTGCAGCAGGCCGACGGTCCGAACGCCGCCGCCGAAGAACGCGCCCGCCACGGCCGGGAACAGCGCCCGCGGCTGCGCGAACACCATCGCGAGAATGTCGGCGAGGAACGTCGCCAGCAGCGCCGGCGCCGCCCGCAGGAACGTGAACCCTTCGAGCACCGACCGCAGCCCGGCCCGCCGTACCGAACCGGTCGGCGGCACCGGCGGCAGCCGGAACAGTGCGTAGAGCGCGGCGGTGAAGGTCAGCACGTCGACCAGGTACGCCGCTGCGAACCCGTGCCACGCGATCACCGCCGCGCCGAGCAGCGGCCCCGCGGTGAAGCCGAGGTTGAAGGCGGCCTGGCTGAGCGTGTTCGCGGCCGGCAGCAGCTCGGGCCGGATCAGCCGCGGGATGATCGCGGACCGGGCGGGATTGTTGACCGCGAAGCAGGCGGACTGGCACGCCACGACGGCGTACAGCACCCCGACGCGCTGCCAGTCCAGGTGCGACTGCAGCACCAGGATCATCGAGAGCAGCCACAACCCGGTCGACGAGACGAGGGCGAGCGTACGGCGGTCGATCGCGTCGGCCATCGCGCCGCCGTACAGCCCGAAGACGATCAGCGGGACCAGCGAGCACAGGCCGACCAGCCCGACCGCGAAGGTCGACTGGGTCAGCGCGTACACCTGGATCGAGACGGTCACCGCGGTCATCTGCTGACCGAGCTGCGACACCGTCGATCCGAGCCACAACCTGCGGAAGTCGGCGGACTCACGCAGCGGACGGATGTCGGTGAGCAGACGCACGGAGACCAACTTATGTCACGTCATGAAAATTCAAACAGCCGGGAACAGCTCGTGATTCAGCGGTGCACCCACCGTCAACTCGAGGCCGTCGGTGACCACGTGCGCGGCCCCGGTGTACGTCGCCTCCGCGTCGATGTAGATCGCGACATGCGCGATCCGCGGGTCGTCGGTGAAGTTCGGTGTCGCCGAGTGCGCCAGGTAGGCGTTGTGGAAGGTGCAGTCGCCGGCTTGCAGCGGGATCGTCAGCCGCTGCCCCCAGCGCAGATCCGGCGCGGCGCGGAACAGGTCGTCGCGGTCCGACAGGTCCTGGCGGCGCAGGTCCTGGTGGTCCTGGGAGCCGGGGATGAACGTCATGCACCCGCGCTCCACCGGTACGTCGACCAGCGCGACCCAGGCCGACAACGAGGCCCGCGAACCGGCGTGCGGCCAGTACGGCGCGTCCTGGTGGAACTCGGTCGCGGCGCCGTTGTGCGGCGGTTTGATCAGCAATTGGTCGTGCCAGATCCGCAGCGGTACGCCGGCCAGCGCGGTGGCCGCTGCGGCGAGTCGCGGGTCCAGCGTGAGCTCCCGCAGTACGTCGTTCTGCCGCCAGACGTTGACGTACTGATTGAAGATCTTCGAGCCCTTGAAGTTGTCGTCGGCGCCGGCCGTCCACTCGGCCGCGGCCGCGGCGAACCGGGCCGCTTCGTCGCGGCCGATGATGTTGCGGATCCGGACCACCCCGTCGCGGCGGTAGGCGGAAATGATCTCTTCGTCGAGCGTCGCGGGTGCCGTAGGGTCGGTCGTGGTCATCGAGGACTCCTCGGATTCGGTTGTGGGAGAAGGTGAATCCAGAGTCCCGGCTGCGCGGCTGTGCGGACAGGACGTGGCTGACCAGCACTTGACCGATCTTGACCTCCGGGAGATCCGTGGTGCACAACGTGCTGAGCAATGAGGTCTTCGCGGACCCGCGCCTGCCGGTGGCCGGCGAGCGGATCGAGCTGCGCGCGGACGTCGCGCCGCACAGTCACGCGTTCTTCGAGATCGCAGTCGTCGTCGCCGGTCGCGGTACGCACGTGTCCGCCGCCGGTGAGGTCGAGCTGGCGCCGGACTCGGTCGTCGTACTGCGTCCGGGCGAGTGGCACGGGTACGTCGACTGCGACGGGCTCGTAGTGCGAAACGCGTACCTCGGGGCCGACGTCTTCGGGCTGCTCTCCGGCGCCTTGGTGCCTGGTGCCCTGCTGCCTGGTGGCCTGATGCCTGGGGCCGCCGCGCCCGGTGCCGCCGTGCCGGTGCATCCGGCGGTGCAGCACGCGATGCGGCTGCTCGAGTCCGATCTGGGAGGTGCGTGGACCCTCGAGCGGCTCGGCGCCGGCGTCAACCTCGCTCCCGGCTACCTGGTCCGGCTCTTCGGGCGGTCGGTCGGGCTGTCGCCGATGGCGTACCTGAACCGCATCCGCGCCGAGCGCGCCGCCGGCCTGCTGATCGAGACCGAGCTCCCGGTCGCCGCGATCGGCGCCCTGGTCGGCTGGCCGGATCCGAGCCACGCCACCCGCCGTTTCCGCTCGGTATTCGGACTCAGCCCCTCCCAGTACCGGTCCGCTTTCAGACCGTAGGCGAAGATGGGCCCATGACGTCGTCTTTGCGTACGCCGGATCCGAATCCTGGCTGGTTGTCCGAGTTCGCGCTCGCCGAGACCCGCTCGCGGGTCCCGATCCTGTACGTCGAGGCCGTACCGGTACGGGTCGACACGTCCGGGCAGCTCGAGCACATCGGGGTGCTGCTGCGGACGTCGCCCGCGACCGGCGAGATCACCCGCACGCTGGTCTCCGGCCGGGTCCTGCACAACGAGTCGATCCGGGACGCGCTGCAGCGCAACATCGTGAAGGACCTCGGCCCGGCCGCGTTCCCGCGGATCCCCGCGACGCTGGTCCCCGTCACGGTCGCCGAGTACTTCCCGTTCCCCGGGATGACCCCGCTGCACGACCCGCGGCAGCACGCGGTTGCGCTGGTGTACGTCGTACCGGTCACCGGCGAGTGCAATCCGCGCCAGGACGCGCTCGAACTGACCTGGCTGACGCCGGAGGAGGCGCTGGCCCCGAGCCTTCTGAACGACATGGAAGGCGGTCGCGGCCAGCTCCTCAAGCAGGCACTCGCCTGGTCCGGCGCCATCGTCTGACTCAGCCGGTTGCGGCCGGCCGCCGCCTCACCACGGCAGGCGGCCGTCCTCGGCGTACACGTGGCCGGTCGGACCGTCGGCGTCCAGCGTGGCGAGTCGGACGGCCACCGCGGCGCCCTCGGCGGCGGTTCGCGGCGAGTCGAGGCCGCCCATGTCGGTGGCGCACTGGCCGGGGTCCGCGGCGTTGACCAGAATGCCCGTGCCGCGGAGCTCGTTGGCGAGCATCACCGTGGCCATGTTCACGGCCGCCTTCGACGCGTTGTACGCGAACAGCAGCACCGTCGACATCCGCGACCACCGGTCGCCGACGAGCGCGAACGAGGCCAGCGCCGACGAGAGGTTCACGATCCGGGCTTCGCCGGCGTTGCGGAGCAGCGGCAGGAACGCCTGGGTTACGCCCACCAGTCCGATCACGTTGGTCTCGAACGTGCTGCGCAGTACGTCGGCCTCGACCTCCGAGACCGCGGTGTCGCCGGCGGGGATGATCGCCGCATTGTTGACCAGCACGTCCAGCCGGCCGTACTCCGCCGCGACCCACCCGGCCGCCGCCCGCACCGACGCCTGGTCGGTCACGTCCAGCTGCACGCCAACGACGTCGAGGCCCTCAGCCACCAGTTCCTTCACCGCGAGCTGCCCGCGTTCCTGGTCGCGCGCCGCGGCCAGCACGGTGAACCCGGCCTGCCCGAGTTGCCGCGCGATCTCCTTGCCGATGCCCTTGTTGGCGCCCGTGACGAGCGCGATCTTCGTCGTGTTCATGCCGTCCACCGTCGGCCGATCCGCCGGCCCGCGGCAGAGTCGGCCGAGCCTGGGATCGCGAGTCCCTGGCTGACGCCGGCGCCGGCTGGGATCCTGGGACCATGGATCGCGACGGACTGGCCGAGTTCCTCCGGGTACGACGCGAGGCCTTGCAACCGTCCGGAGTAGGGCTCCCAGCCGGTCTGCGCCGCCGTACGCCGGGCCTGCGCCGGGAGGAAGTGGCGAGCCTCGCGACGATGTCGACCGACTACTACACGCGCCTCGAACAGGGCCGCGGGCCGCGTCCTTCGCGCGCGGTGCTGACCGGGCTCGCCCGGGCACTGCGGCTGTCAGATGCCGAACGCGACCACCTGTTCCGGCTCGCCGGCGAGCAGCCCGGTCCGCCACCCGGTCCGCCACCCGGTCCGCCGACCGACGTGCGCCCCGGCGTACTACGGATGCTCGCGCGACTCGACGTACCGGGTCTGGTGCTGGACGCGAAGTACGACGTACTCGCCTGGAACCCGCTGGCCGCGGCGCTGATCACGGACTTCTCCGCGCTGCCGGTGCGTGACCGGAACCTGCTGCGGCTGCGGTTCCTCACCGACCGGCAGGCGGAACTGTTCGGCGAGGAGGCCACCCGCGAGTTCGCCCGGGAGGCGGCCGCGGATCTGCGCGCTGCCACCAGCACGTATCCGGACGACCAGGCGCTGGCGCAACTCGTCGACGATCTGCTGGTCGGCAGCGCCGAGTTCGCCGAGGTCTGGGCACGGCACGAAGTCGGCCGCCAACTGTCCCTGTGCCAAACGATCTTCCATCCGCGGGTCGGCCGTATCGACGTCATCTGTGAGGTGCTCGTCGTCCCGGAACGCGACCAGCGGGTCGTGCTCTACGCGGCCGAACCGGGATCACCGTCCGAGCAGGCGATCCGGCTGCTCGACGTGATCGGCATCCAGGAGTTGACAACCGCCACCTGACCGAACGATTCCGACGGCGGCCCGCGGTCAGGATGGCGACATCTGGGCGGTCTGCTGCGCCGCCCACTGTGCGGCTGCCTCCGCGACCGGGATGCTCGGGTCGACCAGCCAGGCGGCTTCGAGTCCGTAGCAGAACGCGATGATCTCCATCGCCTTGAGCCGCGGATCGATGTCCGGGCGCATGTCGCCGCGCTCCTGCGCGGAACGCAACGTCGCCGCGACGCGGTCGATGGTCGTCCGGTAGCCGTTCACCAGCCGCGGATGCAGCTCGGTGCCCGCGGGGCCCGGGTCGGGATCGTGACCCCACAGCCATTCCTCGGAGAACGTCAGGTGGCGGTCCATGACCGCGTTGAGCAGGGCCTCCTTGCTGGGGAAGTGGTACAGCAGGCCGGTCTGTGAGATCCCGGCCTCCGCGGCTCGGACGCGCCCGCGCCGCGCGCGACCGAGGGATCGGCGGTGGCGGCCACTGTCGACGCGTTCCAGGCTCTGCTGACAAACGATGGGCTCGTCGGCTTCATGGCCGATGCGACGGCTTCGATTCACGTCAACAGCCTGATTCCGCAGACGCAGTTGCTGCTGGCCGGAAGAACGACGGACTCGCGATCGTGCTGCCGCTGGTCGGGCTGCTGATGCCGTTCGGCGTCTTCTGGATGCGAGCGCATTTCCTTGCGGTCGAACCGGCGCTGACCGAGGCCGCGAAGGTCGACGGGGCGGGCCCTGTCCAGACGTTCCTCCGGGTCCATCTGCCACTTGCCACGTCCGCGTGGTCCGCGCTCGCGGTGCTGTTCTTCCTCGCCACCTGGAATCAGTACCTGCTGCCGCTCGTTCTCGTCGACGATCCGACGAAGCGCACGGTGGCCGGGGGACTCGGCGCGTTCCAGGGGCAGTACGGAACCGATGTGGTGCTGCTGTGTGCGGGTTCGCTGCTGATCATCCTGCCCTCCCTGCTGGTCTTCCTCGTGTTTCAGCGCAGCTTCGTCAGGGCGCTCATGCAGGGCGCGGTCAAATAGGTCCTCGCCGCATCTGCCCTCGGCGTGGGGCGGCCCCGGCTCCTGGGGTGGTTGCCGGGAGCCGGGGCCGCAGGCTACTGGCCGGTGATGGTGAAGGTGGTGCCGGGTTCGCGGAGGATGTCGCCGTCGCGGGAATTCGTGATGGTGACGTTGGTCAGGGTGGCACTGCCGCGGGCGCCGGACATGGCCAGGATGCCGGAGCCGTTGTTGGACTTGTCGATGCGGACGTTGCTGATGGCCACGTTCGGCAGCTCGCCGCCGCCGGTCTTGAACTGGATGCCGTCGTAGGTCGAGTCGTGGATCTCGGTGTCGCGGATCGTCACCCCCGGGATCGGCAGGTTCGCCGCGAACAAGGTGATCGCCCCGAACTCCTGGGCCTCGCCCCAGAACACCCCGCCGCACCGGTACAGCGCGTTGTTCGCGATCGTCGTCGTCCCGGAGAACGGCAGCGGGTCGTGGTCGGTGGCGAGCATGATGCCCGGGTAGTTCATCGTGTCGGAGATCAGGTTGTTCTCGATCCGGTTGCCGTAGCCGCCGTAGATCGCGACGCCGTTCGCCCGCCACGGCAGCGCGATCGTGTTGCTGGTGAACACGTTGTCGTGGCCGATGTCGACCGACTGGTCCTTCACGTACTTGCTCGCCCAGACCGCGAGCGCGTCGTCGCCGGTGGTCCGGAACGACGAGTTGAAGACCTTCGAGTTCCGGGTGCCGTTGGCGAAGTTGATGCCGTCGGCGTAGGTGTCCCGGATCCGCATCCCGCTGAACTCGAGCCCGTCGCCCGGACCCCACAGCTCGGGGATGTTGTCGTAGTCACGACCGACCCAGACGCCGACGTTCGAATGCTCGATCCAGACGTTGCTGATCTTGGTGCCGGTGCCGAACCGGCCGTTCAGCGCGACCCCGCCCTCGGCGTTCCCGTCGCCGCCGCGGATCCGGCCGGAGCCGAAGATCGCGAGGTCGCTGAGCTGGACGTTGTGGTCGATGTCGAAGCCGAAGTTGCCTTCGTGCGGGTGGTTGATACCGCCCGCGTTCTGCGGCTCGATCGTCGAGTACAGCTGCGAGTACCACATGCCGGCGCCGCGGATCGTGGCGTCGCGGATCCCGACCTGGTTGAACTGACCGCGGTTCAACGGGTCGTCGGTGAGGACCTTCTTCTCCTGCCGCCACTGCCCCTCGGGGATCCAGACGCAGCTGATCACACCGTTCTGGTCGTCGGTCACGGCCCGCTGGATGGCGTCCGCGTCGTCGATCCCGTCGTTCGGTACGGCGCCGTACTGCGTGATCGACGTACACCCGGCCGGCTGGCTCAGCGGCGGCGCGACCTGCTCGAGGTCGACCAGGTCGATGATGTAGTACGACGCTGTGTCACCGGCATCGCGCTGCAGGCGGAACGTGGTACCGGCCGGGTACGACGTACCGAGCAGCGCATGCGCCTCGTCGAACAGCCGGCGCGCATCACCGCCCGGGGTGTTGGTGAGCCCTTCGGGGGAATCGGTGTTGCCGTAGAGCCAGCTGTGCCGGCTGCTCAGGTCGAGCTTCTGCTTGAAGGTGCCGTTGACGTACAGGCTGATCGTTGCCTGCAGCCCCTGTCCGTCGGCGGAGTCGGGGATCGAGTTGCGGACCACGATCGAGTTCGTCGGTACGGTCGAGGTGAACTCGACGAACTGCCCGGTCGAGTTCAGCCGGACCGACTGCCGGCCGGACGACTCGGTGGCGAAGTTCGTGTGCCCGAAGGTCCGCTTCGCGTCCGCGGTCAGCAGCGTGCCGCTGTAGTTGCCGCTCTCGGCCTCGTACGACGTGAACGGTACGGCGGCACCGCGACCGACCACGATCGCCTTCGTCAGCACGTTGTTCGTCTCATTGGTCTCGTCAACGGCGTTGCCCGCATCGGCCGTGGCCGTGAGGGTGGCGCCGCCGTTGCCCGCCGTCCAGGTGCCGGAAATCGCGACGTTGGCGGTGGCACCGGCCGCGATCGACGGGGTGCTGCCGTTGAGCGTGGTGGAACCGACCACGAGTCGCGTGACGCTCGCGGCGGCGGACGTCGTACCGCGGTTGTTGACGGCAACCGTGAACGAGACCTGCGTGCCGGGCGCCGGGTTGGCGGGGCTGGGCGTGATGCCGGTGACCTGGAGATCGGGTCCGGGCGCCTGGCCGACGGTGAGTTTGCCGGCCGCTTGGAAGGTGTTGTTGGTGTCGTCCTGCTCGACGACCGCATTCGCGGGGTCGGCGACCGCGGTGACGGTGTAGCTGCCTTGCGGACGCGTGCCGGCGCTCGCGGTGACAGTGGCGGAGGCGCCGGCGGCGAGTGCCTGGACCGCTGCGGTGCCGGCGACCGTGCCGTCGAGGAGGAAATTCAGGCTGCTGGCCGGGGCGGGCGCGGAGCCGTTGTTCTTCACGGTCGCGGACAGGGTGATCGGTGTCGACTCGCTCGGGTCGGTCGGCGACCAGTTGACGTTCGTCACGACGAGGTCGGGGTTGGGCGCCGCCGTACCGAACACCTGTAGTTCGGCGACCTGGCCGCCCGGGGCGCCGGTGTTGCCGAAGACCTGCAGCCGCAGGTCGGCGTACCGGCCGGTGACGGGGATCGTGACTGTGTTCTGGTTGCCCGACGGGCTGAACTGGTAGTCCTGCCGCGCGACCACCGAGGTGAACGTGGTCGCGGACTGCTCACGGCCGAGCACCTCGATGCTCTGCGTACGCGGACCCCAGATCGGGTCCGGGTTGAGCTTCACGACCACGTCGGTGAGGTCGGCGTTCGAGTCGAGCTTCACGGTCAGCGTGGCCGGGAAGCCGTTCGACTCCCAGTACGTACCGGTGTTGCCGTCGTTGGCGTTCGTCGCGACGAAGCTGTGCACGGAACTCGACGCCTCGATGGGCTTGCCGCCGGCGAGATCGGTCCCGTCCGGAGGCTCCTCCGACCCGCCACCAGGCCCGGTCAGTGAGAACTCCGAGAGCTGCGCGGCCGGCCAGCCCGTATTCGCGGTGAACGTCAGCCGGACGTACCGCACCGAGGTCTCGGCGAAGTCGATCGTGACGACGTTGGTGCCGCTGAAGGTGTACGCCGTACCGCTCACCAGGGTGCTGTACTGCGAACCGTTCGCGCTGCCTTGCACGGAGATGGTCTGCTGGCGCGACTCCCACGCCGGCGGGAGTTTCAGCGTGACCTGGTTGACGTCCCGCGACGTGCCGAGGTCCGCTTGCAGCCACTGCGGGAACGCGTTGTTCGCACTCTCCCAGTAGGTGCTCTGATTGCCGTCGCCGGCATTGGCAGCCGGGTACTCACCGTGCGAACTGCTGGCCGTCAAGGTCTTGCTCAGCTCGGCAGCCATCGCGGTGGGCGCAACCACCAACCCGACGGCAACCATCAGCCCAACCAGCACGAGCCGGAGAAATCTTTGTCGATGCATCACGTGGGTCCTCCATCAAGGGGCGGCGGGAGGTACGCGGCACAGCAAGAATTGCAACACTCTGCCAATTTCTTGCGCACCAGTAGCCTGAAGCTTGCAGCACCCACCACACCACGTCAACACCTCATCACCCACGCGTGACGAGGTGACCCACGACCGGTGAGTCCCGGGGTGAGTCGCGGGGTGAGCTGTGACGTCCGGGCGCGAGGTGCCGCGCGGAGGTCAGGCTTGGCGTTGCGTGGCCCAGTCCCGGATCAAGTTGATGCGGTCTTTGAGTTGCTCGGAGGAGGCGTGGGCCGCGGGGGGACCGCCCAGTTTGCGGCGAAGGTCGTTGTGGATGACGCCGTGCGGCTGGCCGGTGCGGTGGTGCCAGGCGGCGACCAGGCCGTTGAGTTCGCGGCGGAGGAGGGCGATCTGCTCGTGGGTGGCGAGCTCGGTCGGGGTTGGGTCCTCGCGGTCGCTCGTGCGCTTGGACTTCTTCTGCGCGGCGAGCGACTTCTGCTGGCGCTTGTGGAGGAGCTCACGGACCTGGTCGGGCTCGAGCAGACCGGGCAGCCCGAGGAAGTCCAGCTCCTCGTCGGACGCGTTCTCACCGCCTGTGCCGTAGTCGCCGCCGTCGAACACCACCCGGTCGAAGCTCGCGTCCGACCCGAGCGCCTCGAACGCGCCCTCGAGCTCGTCGCTGGCGCCCTCGCTCTGGTTCGCCTGCTTCAGCAGGTCGTCCTCGAGCGCGAAGATGTCGCCGTCCTCGGAACTGTTCTTCCGGCCGAGCACGTGATCCCGCTCAACCTCCATCTCCGCGGCGAACCCGAGCAGCCGCGTCACCGACGGCACGAACACCGACGCGGTCTCACCGCGGCGCCGCGCCCGGACGAACCGCCCGACTGCCTGCGCGAAGAACAGCGGCGTCGACGTCGGCGTGGCATACACGCCGACCGCGAGCCGCGGGACGTCGACGCCCTCGGACACCATCCGGACGGCGACCATCCACCGCGAGTTGTCCTCGGAGAACTTCGCGATCTTCTTGCTCGCCGCCTTCTCGTCGGACAGTACGACGGTCGGCGCCTCGCCGGTGATCTCGCGCAGCGTCTTCGCATACGCACGGGCCGTGTTCTGGTCGCCCGAGATCACCAGTGCGCCGGCGTCGGGCATGTGTCGCCGCACCTCGGTCAGGCGCTTGTCCGCGGCCGCGAGCACGGCCTGCATCCACTCGCCGTTCGGGTCGAGCGCGGTGCGCAGCGCCTGCGCGGTCAGGTCCTTGGTCAGTGGTTCGCCCAGCCGCGCCGCGACCTCGTCCCCGGCCTTGGTCCGCCAACGCATCTCGCCCGAGTACGACATGAAGATGACTGGGCGGACGACGTGATCGCGCAACGCGTGCCCGTACCCGTACGTGTAGTCGGCCTTGCTCCGGGCGACGCCGTCCGAACCCTCCTCGTAGGTCACGAACGGGATCGGGTTGTCGTCGCTGCGGAACGGTGTGCCGGTCAGGCACAACCGGCGCGTCGCGGGCTCGAACGCCTCCCGGACACCGTCGCCCCAGCTCAGCGCGTCGCCGCCGTGGTGCACCTCGTCCAGGATCACCAGGGTCTTGAACCGCTCGGTCCGGACCCGGAACGCCAGCGGGTTCACCGCGACGCCGGCATAGGTCACCGCGACGCCCTGGAAGTCCTTGTTGGTCTTCCCGCGCCGCCCGGCGAACGCGGGGTCGATCGAGATCCCCGCGCGGTCCGCGGCGTCGGCCCACTGCACCTTGAGGTGCTCGGTCGGGGTCACCACGGTGACCCGCTCGATCTGCCGTCGCTGCAGCAGCTCTGCGGCCACGGTGAGCGCGAACGTCGTCTTACCGGCGCCGGGTGTCGCGACCGCGAGGAAGTCCCGCGGGCTCTTGTCCAGGTACAGCTGGAGCGCCTCGGCCTGCCAGGCTCGCAGCTTGCTTGCGGTCCCCCAGGCGGCCCGATCCGGATAGGCCGGTGGCAGAACCGCTGGGTTGGCCGGCACGTGCGAATCCACAGACAGCTACTCCCCCGAAGGTCGACAGTGTGCCGGGCAGGAAGGTTACCCGACATCGATCACGAGATCAGATCGGCGGGCACCACGCTGACATCGAACGGACTCGTCAGCCGCGCCGCTTCGTCACCGGTCACCTTCGCGACCTGCACGTATGCGCCGTCCTGCAACTCCCAGGCGATCAGGCTCGGCGTGTCGGAGTCCACCACCCAGTACGCCGGGCAGCCGGCCGCCTCGTACCGCGAGAACTTGAGCATCAGATCGACCCGGCGGGTGCTCGGCGACAGCACCTCCACCGCCAGCAGCGGCGGACCGGGCAGGTGCCGCTCGGTGAAGGCGTCCCGGGGCGCGACCAGCAGATCTGGCTCGAAGACGGTGTCATCGGCGAGCACGACGTCGACCGGCGCGAACAGCACCAGGAGCTCCGGTGGGCAGGCCGCGAACAGCGTCCGGTACACGCCGGCCAGCACGATCTGGTGGCGCGGCACCGGCGCAGGCGTCACCAGCAACGTCCCATCGACGAGCCCCGGCCTGGACCGGGAGTCCCCGGTCTGTGGAAAAGTTCCTGGTCTGCTGGTCAGGCGTCCTACACTCGGGGGTATGAGCACTCAGCTGACCCCCGGCGCGGAGACGGTTGTCGACGAGCGGACGCAGACGGCACCGGCCGAGCCCGGCGATCACGAGCGGTTCTCGCACTACGTGCCGAAGGACAAGCTGACCGAGGCGATGGTGATGGGCACGCCGGTCGTCGCCCTGTGCGGCAAGGTCTGGGTGCCGAGCCGCGACCCGCAGCGCTTCCCGGTCTGCCCGGAGTGCAAGGAGATCTGGGAGTCCCTCAACCCGGGCGAGGGCGACGGAGACGAGTAACCCACCCGGCTCACAGCGCGCGGATCAGTTCATGGTGGGGTCGTCGGGGTAGGTCGCCACGAAGGCCATCTGGTCGGTCTGGCGGCGCAGGACGCGGCGCCAGAGGGTTTCCGGTTCGTGGCCGAAGACGTCTTCGGCCTCGGACTCGACGACGTACCACGCGCCTTCGGCGATCTCGCCCTCGAGCTGACCGCTGGACCAGCCGGCGTAGCCGGCGAAGATGCGCATCCGGGTGATCGCACCCTCCAGCAGCGCGGGCGGCACGTCCAGGTCGACCAGGCCGATCCGACCGAAGCACTCCCGCCAGCCGGGCGGGTCGTCGGCGTCGATCACCTCCGCGACCGCGAGCGCACTGTCGGTTCCCACTGGTCCGCCCATGAACAACACCCCGGGCTCGTCGACCGTGGCCGACCAGTTCGGCAGCACCTGGTCGACGGACAGGTCGGCGGCGCGGTTCACCACCACCCCGAGTGCGCCGTCGTCGTCGTGGTCCAGCAGCAGGATCACCGAACGGCGGAAGGGCGGCTCGTCGAGCAACGGGGTCGCCACCAGCAGCGAACCGGTCAGGGTCGAGACCGTCATACCTCCATCATGGCCTACGGCGGGCCGTCCACCAGCCCATCCAGCCGCCGAGTGCGACTCCGGCCAGGTCCGCGAGCGAGTCGAACGGGTCGCCGTCGCGCCGCGGCAGGAACCAGTGCTGGACGAGTTCGCTGACCGCCGCGTGCGCGACCAGTGCCCCGAGCAACCAGCGAACCGGTACGCCGGCCTTGGTCCCGGTGAACGCGACCGCCGCGAACAGGAACAGGTGCGCGACCTTGTCGATCTGCGGGAGGCCGACGTTCGGACCGGCCTCCTGCGGCGCGTAGACGCCGTACAGCTGCAGCGCCACCGCCGCGACGAAGGCGATCCGCCACACCCAGATCCGCACGCGCCCGCCGGTGCGGGGTTCGGTCGTGACCGTCACAGGGCCGGCGAGTCGTCCGGATAGGTCTCGTGTGCCGGCGCCTTGCCGCCGGCCGCGTCGCGGACGGCATGCGCCACCATCGTGTGCACCTCCGGGTGGAAGACGCTCGGCACGATGTACGCCGCGTTCAGCTCGTCGTCGGTGACGACACCGGCCAGGGCGCGCGCGGCCGCGAGTTCCATGTCGACCGTGACCTTGGACGACTGCGCGTCGAGCAGACCGCGGAAGACGCCCGGGAAGACCAGCACGTTGTTGATCTGGTTCGGGAAGTCGCTCCGGCCGGTGGCGACCACGGCCGCGTGCTCACCGGCGTCGACCGGGTCGACCTCGGGCACCGGGTTCGCCAGCGCGAACACGATCGCGTCGTCGTTCATCGTGGCGATGTCGTCGCCGGTGAGCAGGTTCGGCGCGGACACTCCGATGAACACGTCGGCGCCGTTCAGCGCGCCCTTCAGGTCGCCGCTGTACTTCGCGGCGTTGGTGTTCTCCGCGATCCAGCGCAGCTCCGGCGACAGCCCGTCGCGATCCGGGTGGATGACGCCGCCGATGTCGGCAACGCAGGTGTCCTTCACCCCGGCCGCGAGCAGCAGCTTGAGGATCGCCGTACCGGCCGCGCCCGCGCCGGACAGCACCACCCGCACGGCGCTGATGTCCTTGCCCACCACGCGCAACGCGTTGTAGAGCGCCGCCAGCACGACGACCGCCGTACCGTGCTGGTCGTCGTGGAACACCGGGATGTCGAGCTCCTCGCGCAGCCGGGCCTCGATCTCGAAGCAGCGTGGCGCGGAGATGTCCTCGAGGTTGATGCCCGCGAAGCCGGGCGCGATCGCCTTCACGATCGAGACGATCTCGTCCGGGTCCTGGGTGTCCAGGCACAGCGGCCACGCGTCGATCCCGGCGAACCGCTTGAACAGCGCCGCCTTGCCCTCCATCACCGGCAGCGCGGCCTTCGGTCCGATATTGCCCAGGCCGAGCACCGCCGAGCCGTCGGTGACGACCGCGATGCTGTTGCGCTTGATGGTCAGCCGCCGGGCGTCGTCGGGGTTGTTCGCGATCGCCAGGCAGACTCGCGCGACACCGGGCGTGTAGATCATCGACAGGTCGTCGCGGTTTCGGATCGGGTGCTTGGCCTCCATCTGGATCTTCCCGCCGAGGTGCATCAGGAAGGTCCGGTCCGAGACCCGGCCGATCTCGACGCCCGGGACGGCGCGCATCGCCTCGACCAGGCGGCCGGCGTGCTCGGTGTCGGCCGCGGCGCAGGTGACGTCGATCCGCAGTCGCTCGTGTCCGGACGCGGTGACGTCGAGCGCGGTGACCAGACCGCCGGCCTGCTCGACCGCGGTCGTCAGCTTGCTGACCGTCGAGCCACCCGCGGGCACCTCGAGGCGAACGGTGATGGAGTACGAAACACTCGGCAAGGCTGTCACGCGGGTGATCCTCTCACGTCACTGGTAAACCTCCGAGGTTACGTACGTTACGTCCACGCCGGCCCAGCCTTCCGCACCAGGGGCGCCGGAATCGAAGGCTGTCCCTCCAGGTATGCAGAACCCCCGATTCGAGCGTTTCAACGCGCCCGAACCGGGGGTTCTGCATACCTGGAGGTTCAGCTCCCGGAGACACTCACCTTCGCGAACAGCGGGCGGCCGCTCGGCGGCATCACGAAGTCCTGCACCCGCGACCGCACGGCCGCGTTCGACGCGAGGTCGGCCGGGAAGATGCCGACCGCGTCGTCCCACAGGATCTGCCCGGCCTGCTGGTACAGCTTCGGCCGCTCGTTCTGGTCGACCGACGACCGCGCGTCGAGCAGCAGCTTGTCGAGCGCGGTGTTGCAGTACCCGTTCCGCTTGGCGGAGCAGACGTACAGCCGGGCCAGCGTGTAGTCGGCGTCACCAGTGCCGGTCACGTTGGTCTGCAGGTTCATGTCCCAGTTGAGCTTGCCGAAGTCCTCGAGCCACTGCGCGCGCTCCTTCTCCAGCGGCTTGACCGTGACGCCGACCTTCGCCCAGTCCGAGATCATCGCCTGCGCGAGCGCCCGGATGTTCGGCCCGCCTTCGAGCGGCCACTGCATCGACGTGCTGAACCCGTTCGGATAGCCGGCCTCGGTCAGCAGTTGCTTCGCCTTCGCCGGGTCGTAGGCGTACGGCGACAGCTTCGGCGCACCGATCACGCCCTGCGCCAGCGGTGCCTGCGCGACCGACGCGAGGTCGCCGTACAGGTCCTTCACGGTGCCTTCCAGGTTGAGCGCGTACCACATCGCCTGCCGGACGCGCTTGTCGTTGAACGGCTTGCGGTTGTGGTTGAACCAGTCGAAGTAGTACGTCCAGCTCGGCGTGGTCGAGTACGTGATCGCGTCGCTGCCCTTGACCGAACCAACCTGGTCCGGCGGGATCTGGGTCAGTACGTCGACCTCGCCGTTCTGCAATCCGGTGATCCGCCCGGCCACCTCCGGGATGTTGACGAACTCGAGCTTGGACAGCTTCGGTTCACCGTCCCAGTACGACGGGTTCGCGGCCAGCTCGAGCTTCTCGTCGGGCTGGAACGCCGTGACCGTGAACGGCCCGGTGCCGATCGGCTTGTTGAAGAACCCGTCGGTGTCGACCTTGGCGGCCGGCCCGATGAACAGCAACGTCAGCGAGCTCAGCAGCGTGCCGAGCGGCTTGCTGGTCTTCACGGTCACGGTGTGGTCGTCGGTGGCCGTGAACGACGTCACGGTCGAGTACAGCGGGACCAGCGGACCGTCGAGCTTCTTGTGCCGTTCGTACGACGCCACCACGTCCTTCGCGGTGAACGGCGTACCGTCGGAGAACTTCACCTCGGTGCGCAGCTTGAACACCCAGGTGTTCGGGTCCGGGTTCTCCCAGGAGGTGGCCAGCACCGGGACGATCTTGCCGTCCTCGACCCGGACCAGCGGCTCCATGATCTGCTGGATCGCGGTCTGCACCGCTTCCTCACCGGCGTACTTGTGGGTGTCCAGCGACACCGGGAACATCGCCGGCGCGTACCGCAGGACCTGTTCGCCGCCGTCGCCCGGTTCGCTGGCAGGTGAGCACGCGGCCACGGCGGCCAGTGCGGCGACGGCGACGGCCGCCGCGAATCGCTTCCTCAACACAGGGGTTCTCCTCAGAGCGTGTAGGTGGCGACGACCGGGTGGTGGTCGGAGGGGGCGCGGCCGTCGTGAAAGAAGTCGACGACCTCGCTGGACCGGGCGGCGAGCGGGCCGCGGGCGAAGATCCAGTCGATCGCCTTGGGAGGTGAGGCGAGCGGCGACAACCGGGTCCCGATCGGGCCGGTCGCGACCGTCGGCACCACCGGGTGGGTCACCGGGGAGTGCCGGCCGAGGGCGGTGAAACTGTCCAGGAACCCGGCGTTGCCGAGCTCCCACTGCGGTGGGCCGATGTCGTTGATGTCGACCGTGAACAGGCAGGCGCCGTCGCCGGCCAGTCGTTCGAGCTCTTCCGCGATCGCGCGGGCCTGCGTGACCCGGCGGTTGACGTGATCGGTCCGCTCGTCCGGGTGCCCCGGCCAGGTCAGGTGCGCCGTACTGAAGACGAGTTCGGTGCCGTCCGGGGTGCGCAGCCGGACCCAGAACAGGTTCGCGTCGGGCGACAGGATGCCGACGTCCTCGGCTCCGTGCTCGAGACAGGTGAACAGGTCGCGGTTCCACCACAGGTTGCTCTGCGTTTCCCAGCCGGCGGTACCGTCGACACGGTCGTGCGCCGGCAGGACGTCGTCGAGCAGCTTGCGCGTCACCGGCCGCAACTCCTGGACGGCGAGCAGATCCGGCGGGCGGATCGTGAACAGGCTCGTCAGCGCATCGCGGCGCTGCTCGAAATGGAAGTCCGCCCACAGGTTGTAGGTCATGGTCACGAAGGTGAAAGTCATCGGTCCGTCCCGGTCGGCACGTTGTACGACGTGAGTCCGTCGACGCGCAGCGTCGTGAGTGAGCAGTTGACAGGTGGATCGAGCAACATCTCGGTGCCCGCGGGCAGGTTCAGCACGGCCGCCGCCGCGACCCGGATCGGTCCGCCATGTGTCCCCACCAGCACCCGGCGCGCGCCCGACGTGCTGAGCTCCTGCACCGCCTCCCACACGCGGGCCCGCAGTTGGCGGAACGTCTCCCCGCCACCACGCGCGATGTCCGCACCGCGCGCGAACGCCTCGACGACGTCGGGCTCCTCGGCGTACACATCGGCGATCAGGCGGCCACCCCACGTGCCGACGTCGATCTCGCGCCAGCGCTTGTCGATCCGTACGTCGATGTGGTCGCGGCCGTCGAGGTACGGCTGCAAGGTCTCGGTCACCCGCTGCAGGTCGCTGGCCACCACGGCGTCGATCTCCAGCGCACGCAGGTACTCCGCGGCCGCCTTCGCCTGTTGCCGGCCGCGCGCGCTGAGGCCCGTACCTTGCTGACCCTGGTATCGCTCCTCGGCGTTCCAGAGCGATTCTCCGTGGCGGAGAAGGACGAGTTCGGTCATCGGGCGGCTCCGGTGAGTTCGGCCGCGAAGTGACATGCGGCGGGGTGCAGGTCGAGTCGGGTGGTCAGCTCGGGAACGTCCTCGGCGCAGCGCTCCTCGGCCTTCCAGCAGCGGGTCCGGAAGCGGCACCCGGACGGCGGATCCGCCGGTGACGGCACGTCGCCGCCGATGATGATCTGTTCGCGCGGCGGCTTGTCCCACGGCTTCGGGTCCGGTACGGCGGACAGCAACGCCTGCGTGTACGGGTGCAGAGGTCGCGTGAACAACTCGTCCTGGGTCGCGGTCTCGACGATCCGGCCGAGGTACATCACCGCGACCCGGTCCGAAATGTGCCGGACGACGGACAAGTCGTGGGCGATGAACAGGTACGCGAGACCGAGGTCGCGGCGCAGATCCTCGAGCAGGTTGAGGACTTGCGCCTGGACCGACACGTCGAGCGCAGACACGGCCTCGTCGCAGATGACCAGCTTCGGCCGCAGCGCGAGCGCACGGGCGATGCCGATCCGCTGCCGCTGACCGCCGGAGAACTGGTGCGGATACCGCTCGGCGTGATCGGGGTTCAGCCCGACCCGTTCAAGCAGGTCGCGAACCTCGGACCGATGCCGGTTCCGCGGTACGACGTCCGGGTGGATCTGCCACGCCTCGGCGACGATCTGCTCGACGGTCGCCCGCGGGTTCAGCGACGCGTACGGGTCCTGGAAGATCATCTGCAATTGCCGGCGCACCCGGCGCATCGATGCCTTCGGCAACGAGGTCAGCTCCTCGCCGTCGAACACGATGCTCCCGGACCGCGCCTTCTCCAAACCGATGATCGTTCGCGCGACGGTCGACTTGCCGGACCCCGACTCCCCCACCAAGCCGAGCGTCCCACCGGCCGGGATGTCGAACGAGACCCCGGCGACGGCCTGGATGTGGCCGACGGTACGGCGCAGTACGGCGGACCGCAGCGGAAAGGCCGTGTGCAGATCGCGCACCGACAGCAGCGGAGCAGTGTCAGTCGGCATGAGCGAGGGCCCCTTCCGGGTGATGGCAGGCGGCCGCGTGTTCGGCCGGTCGGCCGGGCAACGGCCGGAGCTCGGGTTCGGCGTCGGCGCAGAGCGCGTCGGCGTACGGGCACCGCGGCCGGAACGAGCAGCCGGACGGAAGCGCCAGCAGGTCCGGCGGCGAGCCCTGGATCGGAACGAGGCGCTCGCGCGGTCCCTCGATGACGGGCACCGACTCCATCAGGCCGGCGGTGTACGGGTGCCCGCTGTGCTCGTAGACCTCGCGGAGCGGGCCGCTCTCGACGACGCGTCCGGCGTACATCAGGATCACCCGGTCCGCGACGCCGGCCACGACGCCCAGGTCGTGGGTGATGAGGACCAGCGACATGCCTTCCTCGGCCTGCAACCGGGCGAGCAGGTCCATGATCTGCGCCTGCACGGTGACGTCGAGCGCGGTCGTCGGCTCGTCCGCGATCAGCAACCGTGGCGACAACGCCAGCGCCATCGCGATCATCACCCGCTGCCGCATCCCGCCGGAAAACTGGTGCGGGTAGTCGTCCAGCCGCTTCGACGCCGCCGGGATGCCGACGCGTTTCATCAGGTCGAGCGCGGCCGCCCGTGCCTCCCGGCGGGACGCGCCACGGTGCCGGCGGAACATCTCGCCGATCTGCGCGCCAACCCGGAACACCGGGTTCAGCGAGCTCAGCGGATCCTGGAAGACCATCGCGATCTCCCGGCCGCGCAGCCCTTTGGCGACACCGGGGGCGAGCAGGTCGCGGCCGTCGTACGTGATCGATCCGCCGCACACGCGTCCGGCGGGCTTCGGCACGATGCCCATCACGGCCTGCGCGGTGACGCTCTTCCCGCTGCCGGACTCCCCCAGCAGTGCCAGCGTCTCGCCCGGGGCGACGTCGAACGACGCACCGTCGACCGCGGTCACCACGCCGCCCGAGGTGGCGAACTCGACCCGCAGGTCGCGAACACTCAGTAACGCCATCACAGACTCCTCAGCCGCGGGTCGTACCGGTCGCGGAGCGCGTCGCCGAGCACGCCGAGCGAGATCACCAGGAACGCCAGCGCGATCCCCGGGATGGTCGAGATCCACCACGCGTCGGCCAGGTAGTTGCGGCCGTTCGCGATCGTCACGCCCCAGCTCGGCGTCGACGCCGGTGTCCCCAGGCCGAGGAAGCTCAGCGACGCCTCGGCGAGGATCACGTGCCCGATCTCGACCGTCGCCACGACCAGCACCGGCGCGACACAGGCGGGCAGGACGCAGCGCGTGATCAGCCGCCAGGTCCCGGCGCCGAGCGTGCGCGACGCGTCGACGAACTCGCGCCGCCGGGTCGCCAGCGCCTGCCCGCGGGCGACCCGGGCGAACGTCACCCAGTTCGCCACCGCCAGCACGATCACGACATTCACGACGGACGGGCCGAGCAGGGCGGCGATGAAGATCGCCAGCAGAATCGAGGGAAACGCCAGCTGGATGTCGGCGAGCCGCATCAGCACGCCGTCCAGCCAGCCGCCGAAGTACCCGGCCGCGAGACCGATCGTGACCCCGACCGTTCCGGCGAGCACGAGGGTGGCCAGCCCGACCGCGATCGAGATCCTTGCCCCTTGCAACATCTGGGCGAACAGGTCCTGCCCGACCTGGTCGGTGCCGAAGATCGCGTACGACCCGTCCGACAGCCGGCTGAACGGCGGCTTCAACCGGTCCGCGGTCCGGGTCGCGACCGGGTCGAACCGGAACAGCCACGGCCCGATCGCCGCGGCCACGACGTACACCGCGATCACCGCGAACCCGAACCTGATCCGGGCCGATCCGGCCCTGCTCCGGCGGCGGGTGACCGCCGGCGGAGCGGTCACGGAAAGCTCGACAGTCACAGTCAGTCACCCGCCAGACGGACCCGCGGGTCCAGGAAGCCGTAGAGAAGGTCGACGAGCAGATTGATCACCACGAAGATCGTTGCCACCAGCAAGATCGAGGCCTGGACGACGCCGTAGTCGCGACGGCCGATCGAGTCGATCAGCAGCCGCCCGACTCCCGGCCAGGCGAACACCGTCTCGACGATCACCGTGCCGCCGAGCAACGCACCGAACTGCAGGCCGACCACGGTCACGATCGGGATCAGCGCGTTCCGCAGCGCGTGCACCAAGATCACGATGCCTTCGCCGAGCCCTTTCGCCCGCGCGGTCTGCACGTAGCCCTCGTGCACGACCTCGAGCAGACCGCTGCGGGTCAACCGGACCAGGATCGCGAGGAACGGCAGCGCGAGCGTGATCGTCGGCAGCACCAGATGCGACCACGTCCCCGACCCCGCGCTCGGCAACACCTTCAGCCCGCGGGCGAACACCAGGATCAGCACGATGCCGAGCCAGAACGACGGTGTCGACTGCCCCATCAGCGAGAACACCGAGATCGTCCGGTCCACCCAGCTGTGCGCCCGCAACGCCGCGACGACACCGAGCGGCAGACCGATCAACAGCGACAGCAGCAAGGCCGTGGTCGCGAGCTGGATCGTGGCCGGAACCCGTTGCAGGACGAGGCTCATCGAGTCCGCGTTCAGCCGGAACGACTCGCCGAAGTCCAGGTGCACGACGTTCGCCAGGTACGTCGCGTACTGCTGGATCAGCGGCTGGTCGAGCCCGAGCTGAGCGCGTAACGCGTCCACCTGTGCCTGGTCGGCGTCCGGCCCGAGCATGATGTACGCCGGGTCGCCGGGCACCAGCCGCAGTACGACGAAGACGATCGTGACCGCGCCCCACAACACGAAGAGCGAGAAGAACAGCCGCCGGACGACGTACGCCCCCATCAGACGCCGTTCCTCAAGGCAGAGACCACGCGCCGGACCTCGTCGACCGAACCCTGCTGAATCAGCTCCGCACCCAGGGCGCCGGCACACGAGCCGTCCCGCGCCCGGACCGGTACGGCGACCATCCGGGGCAGCGACGCGACGGGCCGGGAATTCTGCGCGAAGCCGGTCACCCGGATCCGCTGCAGCGCATCGAGCAACTCGGGCGCTGCGTTCACCTGAGAAGCCGGCAGCGCGGACAGGTAGGCACGGCCGAGGGCACTGCGGTGCAGCGACACCGCATGGCCGGGCCGCACGGTCAGTGCTCCGAGCGACGGGCCGGGTGCAGCGTCGGCGCCGGCGACGGCGGCGACCTGCAGCACGGTGCCGGCAGACTTCGGCAGCGGTTTGGCCAGCACCACCAGGCGGCCGAGGCGGGCGCCCAGCTCGGCCAGCGCCTGCTCGGGACCGGGCCGGCGCGGCGTGGCCCGCAGTCCGGCGAGACCGTCCCGGGCGGTGTAGCGGTGATCGTCCACGCGAGCGGCCAGGCCGTGCGCGCAGAACGTCGCCAGGATCCGGTGCACGGTGCTCTTGTGCAGGCCGACGGTGCCGGCCAGCTCGGTGACGCCGTACGGGCGGTCCTCGCGATTGAGCTCGGCCAGGACGGTGAGGGCACGGCTCAGCGACTGCATGCGACCTCGATTCCGTGAACGTTAACGGTAGCGTTCATGCACCGTAGAAGCGCCCAATTTGAGTGTCAATAGATCAGCGTTGCTGAGGATGGAACGGCCAGTTGACGGCCAATTCCCGTGAACGTTAACTTCACCCAACAATCAACTTCACTGGGAGGCACTGCGTGACGACATCCGACGTACGCGCCGCGCTACTGTCCGCCGATCCCCGGCTGTCGAAGTTCAACCCGCTGCGGCGGATCCTGGCCTTCGACGAGTTCGACAGCGGCACGCACGGCTGGACCGAGCTGCTCGGCAACTACAACGGCCGCGGCGACCTCAGCACGGTCGACGACCACATGCGCGACTTCCGGCCGCCCCAGCTGTCGGCCTGCAACTTCTTCGACATCGGGACGCACGGCGCGCTCAGCGGTACGTACGCGCTGAAGCTCGCGACCCGCCCGTACAAGGGCCACACGGCGGTCGCGATCCGCCGGCTCACGATGAGCGGCCGCGGCCTGGTCCAACTGGAGACCTACTTCACCTTCAAGTCCGAGGCGACCCTCGGCGGCGGTGCCGAGCTGGACAGCTTCGGCGACGTGCAGTGGGACGGCAACACCCATCCGTCCGAGGCACAGTTCGGCGCGTTCACGGTCGCGACCGACCTGTGCGGCGACGGCGGACTGCGGTACCACACCGTCGCGCGCTACCAGAACACCGATCTGGACAACCACTTCACCAGGCGGTGGATGGCGCCGACGGTCCCCGAGCCGACGCCGCGCGAGCACTTCGAGGGCAAGGTGAAGCTGGAGTACGCCGCCGACTTCACCGCGCCGAACCCGGAGGACTGGCAGCCGTTCGGCGAGCCGCAGGAGCTCTGCTACAACGAGGTGCCGACCAAGGTGAACTGGCACTACCTGCGCTGGCTGATCGACACGGAGAACCGCAAGAACGTGGAACTGCAGGTCAACGACCGGGTGATGGACATGAGCGACGTCCCGGTCCCGCCGTACGAGGAGCGCTACGAGACCCTCGAGAACCTGCTGAACTTCTACTTCTCGGTGCGCACCCACAGCGCGGTGCGGAACTTCCTCTTCCTCGACTCCGTCCTCATCTCGGTTGATTGGTAGGCCCATGCGACAGTCCATGACGGCGGTGCTGGAACGCGACACCACCTTCGACACCGGCTTCGCCACCGAGCCGTACGAGGTCGCCTGGGCCGGTGAGGCACGCTGGTTCGTGCAGCACGTCGGCGGCGACGGTACGGCGACGTACGTGACCCAGGTGTCCCCCGACGGGATCACCTGGTGCGACCTCGACGGCACCGAGCACGTGGTCGAGCCAGGCACACTGGTGTCCTGGACGGCCACGGGGTTCGGTCACTGGCTGCGACTGCGAGCTAAGGTCGAGGGCTCGGTGCAGGTACGGATCCACCTGGCCGTGAAGGCGTAGAGGGGGCTGAATGACAGAGGGGCCGCGGCCGCGGCCGACGTTGCGGGACATCGCGACGGCGCTCGGCCTGTCGGTGAACACGGTGTCGCGGGCGCTCGGTGACAAGGACAGCGTCAGCGCAGCCACCCGGGCCGCCGTGCAGGCGGAGGCGGCGCGGATCGGGTACGTCCCGAACACCCTGGCGCGGTCGCTCGTGCTCGGATCCGCGATGACGCTCGGCCTGGTCATCACCAACCCCTCGAACCCGTTCTACGCACAGCTGATCAGCAGCATCGAACTCCGGGTCCGCGCCCAGGGGTACTCGCTGCTGCTGCTCGTCACCGACGAGAGCGTAGAGAACGAGCAGCGCGCCACCGAGGCGTTGCTGCGCTCCGCGGTCGACGGCGCCGTGGTGGTCCCGGTGCAGGCCGAGTGGGACCACTGGCGCCGCGTCCGCGACAGCGGGATCCCGCTGGTGTTCGTCAACCGGGACGTGCCCGAACTCGACTGCGACATGGTCGGCGTCGACTACGAGCGCGGTGCGTACGAGGCGACCAGCCACCTGATCGCCGACGGCGCCCGGCGGCTGATGCTGATCGAGGAGGACCTGCCGATCACCACGACCGCCGACCGGATCGCCGGCTTCCGGCGGGCGATGGCCGACGGCGGTCTCGACGTCCCGGCGGACGCCGTACTCACCGTGCCGACGCGTCGGTACGACTCGCTCGCGCTGCCCTGGCAGCCGGAGGAGTCGTACCGCCTCGCACAGTCACTCGAGCTGCCCGATGCCATTGTCACGGGCAACGACTACTTCGCCCTCGGTCTGCTCAAGGTGCTCGCCGAGCGCGGCCTGCAGGTGCCGCACGACGTGGCGATCACCGGGTACGGCGACCACCCGTACGCGGCGTACCTGCAACCGCCGCTGACCACTGTCCGGCTGCCGGCCGCCGAGGTCGGGACCGCCGCGGTCGACCTGCTGATGCAGCGGTTGAAGACATCGGGCGCCGAGCGGCCGCGCAAGACGCTGATCCGCCCGGAGCTGGTGGTGCGGGCCTCTACTCGGAATCCAGCCAGGCTCTGACCGACTCGTTGTGCTCACCGAGCCGCGGCGGCGCCAGGTTGGTCTCGCGCGCGCCGGCGTACGGATTGTCGTCGAAACGCAGCGGCGGGCCGGGCAGCTGGATGCGGCCGAGGGTGGGATGGTCGACCTCGACGAGCAGGCCTTGGGAACGGGTCTGCTCCCACTCGTAGACCTGCTGGAAGTCGCGGACCTTGCCGGCCGGAATGCCCTTGTCCGCAAGGCGTTCCAGCCAGAAATCAGCAGACTTCGCGGCGAACGCTTCCTCGATCGCGGCGGTCAGCTCGTCCCGGTGCGCCACCCGCGCCGAGTTGGCGGCGAAGCGCTCGTCCGCCGGATCGAGGCCGACGATCGGGGCGAACAGCCGCCACAGTCCTTCACTGCCGATCGCCACCTGCACGATGTCGTCCTGCGTCCGGAACAGGCCGTACGGCGCGATCTGCGCGTGGTGATTACCGACCCGCTGGGGCAGCTCGTGCGCGACCGTCCATCTCGTCCCGTGGAACGCGTGCACGCCGACAACCGAGGCGAGCAGGCTCGTCCGGACGACACGGCCCTTGCCGGTGATCGACCGTTCGTGCAGGGCGGCGAGTGCGCCGTACGCGCCGTACATCCCGGCCAGCAGGTCGACAATCGGGGCACCGACCTTGGTCGGCTCGGTCTCGCCGGTGATGCTCATCAGGCCACCCTCGCCCTGGGCGATCTGGTCGTACCCGGCCCGGCCGCCCTCCGGTCCGTCGTGGCCGAAGCCGGTGATCGAGAGGATCACCAGGCCCGGGTTGAGCTCGTGCAGCCGCTCGGTGGAGAAACCCAGCCGGTCGAGGACGCCGGGGCGGAAGTTCTCCAGCAGGATGTCGGCCTTGCGGACCAGCTTGGTGAGGAACTCCTTGCCCTCGTCGCTCTTCAGGTCGGCGGTCACGGACTCCTTGTTCCGGTTCGCCGACAGGTAGTACGTCGACTCGCCGGCCACGAACGGCGGACCCCAGCCGCGGCTGTCGTCACCGCCGTTCGGCGTCTCGACCTTGATCACCCGGGCGCCGAGGTCGCCCAGCATCATCGCCGCGTGCGGTCCGGCGAGCGCGCGGGTCAGATCCACGACCACGACATCGGAGAGAAGGTTCTGCACGCCCCCGAGCGTAGGCGAGGACGCCGTGCCGCACCGTGACGCGATTCTCAGCCGACTCGGGCTTTGCGTGCCAGCGAGGCCAGGCGGTGGGTGACGTCGCGGGGGCGTTCCTGCATCAGCATGTGGCCGGCGCCCGGGTACATCCACAGCCGCGCGGACGGCAGCTGGGCCGCGATCCGGTTCGCGTGCCGCGGCGGGAGCAGGCGGTCCCGGGTGCCGTGCATCACCTCGACCGGCAGCTGATCGAGCACCTTCAAAGCGTCGGCCTTGTCGTGGTGCAGGATCGCCTCGAAGAACCCGCCGTACGACGGCCCCGGCACGACGGCCAGGTCCTCGAGAAACAGCTCCACCTCAGCCGAATCCGGCTTCTTCCCGAACACCAGCCGTCGCAACCCCGACCGCTGCACCTGAGCACTCAACGGCTTCCCCGCCGGGCGGCGGTCTCGGCGGGCGCCGACGAGGTTCATGGCACGGGGAGCAAGAGCGGCGGCGGCTGGTTCGAGACGTTTGGGCAGGCCCAGCGCGCCGGCAGTGATCTGCCCGGACGACGTACTGATCAAGGCGGTCGCGCGGATCCGGGAGCCGAAGAGCTCCGGATGCCGGTCGGCGAGCGTCATGAGCGTCATGCCGCCCATCGAGTGACCGGCGTACACGACCGGCCCGTCACCGACGACCGAATCGAGCACCGTCACCAGATCGTCCGCGAGCTGCTCGATCCGCATCGTGCCCGGCGGTGCCGCGTCGGAGCGCCCGTGTCCGCGATGGTCGTAGCTGACCACCCGCACCTCGTCGCGGCCGAGAACGTCCGGCAGCGTCTCGACCTGGTTGTGCCAGGAGCGGGTCGAACACGTCCACCCGTGCACCAGCAGCACCGTCACCGGCGCGTCCGCGGGCCCGGTGACCTCGACGTTCAGCCGTACTCCGTCCGGAGTCGTGACCCCGACGTGTTCCAACTGGATCGTCACACAATCTCCCGTTCGCGTTCCCCGGCCAGGTGCGCCGCTCGCATCCGCCCGCCGCGGGCGCCGCGCCCGACCAGCCAGATGATTCCGGCTACCTCGAGCAGCCCGACGACCGCGAGCAGCGCGTACCCGGCGTTCCACATCCATCGTGGCACGTCCGTGCGCTCCTCGCGCCGCAGGACCTGCTGCTCATGGACGAACTGGACGGTCTGACCGTCCGAGACCTGGACCGCGGGCTTCCCGAGCTCGGCGTCCTCCGGCGCGTACACCCAGCTCGCCACGAGGTCCCGTTGCCCCTGGTGCAGGCGGATCATCGACTTCCACTTGCCGTACATCGGCACCGGCTCGGGCGAACGGTACGTGCCGTCGGCAACCTTCTCCATCCGGTGGTACTCCAGACCGCCGCCCTGCCAGGCGAGCGCCTCGAACCACCGCGCCCCCGCAGCCGCGTCGGCAGGTGTCAGCGTCACCGTGACGTACGCCGTCGGCTCGGATCCGGTGGCCACTCGATCCAGCGACACGACTCCGGAAACGCCCGCGTCGGCGGTCCGCGGGACGCAGAAGAACACGATCGCCACGACCGCGATCAGTCCGGCCGCGCCCAGTTGGTGGGTACGCCGGACCGCCGGCGGCCGGATGTGCTTGATCCCGAGCGCACCCTGATCGCCCGCGACCTCGGCGTACCGCGTCGCGAGCCAGGCGCCGATCAAACCGGCACCGGCACCGACGAACACGCCGTACCCGAGTGCAGACGGCAGCAGCGACGACGGCCACGGGATCGGCATCCAGACGTGGCTCCAGGCATACTCCGCGACCACGCCGACGGTGCCGATCAGCACACCGCCGACCACACCGAGCCGGAAGCGCGCCTTGTTGCCGAGGGCAAGCGCCACGGCCTCGACCAGCACCGCCTCGACGATCAGCAGCGGGAAGTGCCCGACGATCTGGCCGAGCGGCTCGGCCACCGCCCAGGCGATCCCGCCGCGGATCACCAGGTACACCGCCAGCGCGGCGAAGGTGCTGCCCGGACCGCGCCGCGCGCGCAGAATCGTGAACGCCATCGCGGCGCCGAAGACGATCAGCAACGGCTGCAGGATCAGCGGGAACTGCGGTACGCCGTAGTTGTACTCGGTGCTGAACAGATCCCAGGCGATCAGCAACGCGCCGACCGACACGATCTCCTGGAACAGCCGGCGCTTGTTCGGGCCGACGAGCTGCTCGACCTCCGCGAGCGCGAGCAGCCGCGCGAAGATCGAGAAGACCACGCCGCCGATCATCAGCAGATGCGTCGGCCCCCACAGCGTCACGTCCTCGCCGAACAACCGGTGCCAGACGTCGTCGAGCGGGAAGCCGACCAGCGCGAACGTGCCGCAGACCGTGACCAGCGCGGCGCTGCACGGGATCCGCCAGCCCTTCGCGAGCCGGATCGTCCGGGCCGGCAGCGGCTTGCCGGCCAGCGCGATCGGCAGCACGCCGGCCACGATCACGCCGAGGATCCCGAAGAAGATCGGATAGTGCGCGGGCGTCCCGAACGGGCCGGTGTCGCGGCCACGGGCGATGTGCACCGCGATGTCCCACCACACTCCGAACGCGCAGGCGAGCAGCGAGACGGCATGCAGGTACGGCGTCAGCGCGGCCCAGCGCGGGACGCCGTCCAGCCGTCCGACGGTCTCCGCGAACCTGCTGACGAGCGTGACCCGGCCGGTCCGTTCGCGCCACAGCAGGACGGCGAGGGCGACGTACAGCAGGCCGACCAGGCCGGTGACGATCGCGATCTGGTCGAACGTCGCCGTACCGGTGGTCGCGAGCGGGATGGCCATCGACTGGCTCCTTCGGGACATGGATCATGCGCCATAGTGCATGTTACATCCCCTATGTAACGTCGAGTCTGGAAGACTGTCAAGAGTGGAACGCAACGCGGACGAGGAGCTCACCG
The DNA here is from genome assembly GCF_040649595.1 of Kribbella sp. NPDC048915. Taxonomy (NCBI): domain Bacteria; kingdom Bacillati; phylum Actinomycetota; class Actinomycetes; order Propionibacteriales; family Kribbellaceae; genus Kribbella; species Kribbella sp. NPDC048915. The sequence goes on from NZ_JBEZFT010000006.1 coordinate 145,586, forward strand.
TCGACCAGCTCGCCGCCAAGGTGGGCATGACGGTCCGGAACGTGCGGGCCTACGCCGGGCGCGGGCTGATCCCGCCGCCGCGGCTGGTCGGCCGGACGGGGTACTACGGCCAGGACCACGTCGCCCGGCTGACGCTGGTCCGCGAACTGCTGGCCAAGGGCTACACGCTGGCCGCGGTCGAGCGGATGATGAGCGAACTGCCCGATGGCGCGCTGGCGCTCGGCGTGTTCGAGACCCTGGTGAACCCGTGGACGCCGGCGGAGCCCGAAGAGCTCGACGAGCACCAGCTGGCCGAGTGGGCCGGCGTACCGCACGACCCGGCGGTGATCGAGCGCCTGGTCGAGCTGGGCATCGCCGAACGGCTCGACTCCGGCCGGCTGCGGATCCCGAACCCCGACCTGCTCCGCACCGGGCTGGAAGTGATCAAGCTCGGCGTGCCGATGGACGCGATCTTCACCATGCTGCCGAAGCTGTTCGAACAGGCCGACGCGGTCGCGAAGACGTACGTCGAGTTGTTTCGGTCGACGGTGTGGCGCGATTTCACCGACGCCGGCATGCCCGCCGAGGGCTGGCCGGAGATCCAGCGCACGCTCGAAGGGATCATCCCGCTGGCCGGGCAGGCGCTGGTCGCCGCGTTCCGCGAGGCGATGGCGCGCGAGATCGAACAGGTCGCCTACGAGGAGCTCGGGCTCGACCGCAAGACGCTGCCCTCGACCGGCTGAGAGAACCCTGCCGGGTCTCAGTCCATGTGGACCCGGGGCGGCACTTGCCGGTCGGGCGGCAGATCGCCCAGGTCGGCGTCCCACTCGTCCTCGTCGTCGGGGACCGCAGCCTCGTTGCGGCGCGCGATCCGCACGAACGCCAGGATCAACAGGATCGGCCCGAGCACCATCGCGGTCTCCGGAATGCCACCCATGTGCAGCGGCGTCATGACGCACTCACCAGCGCGATCCCACCGGCCGTGAACGCCACCATCGCCGCGAGCATCGGGTACTGCGCCCTGCGCAACTCGCGCCGCCGGAACAGCCAGGTCGCGCGATCGTGCGCCGACACCACCCCGAGCACATGCCCGACGACAATGGCCCCGACCTGAACCCCGGCGATGAACCCGGTCCCGAGGAACGTGTAGTCGATCTCCCGCCCGCTGGTCCCGAACAAGTCCCAGCCGCGCCCGAACGGGTCAGACGCGAGCAGCCAGCCGTCCTGCCCCTGGAACATCGCGAACGAGAAGTAGTGCGCGACGGAATACCCGATCGCGATCGGTACCAGCGAATGCACGAACGCACCGGGCAGACCCGCCGAACCGAGGGCGCCGGGACGGAGCTGTGCCGCGCCGGTCGCGCGCGCCGCCAGCAGGAACAGCGCCGTGACGATCGCGACCGCGCCGATCAGCCCGGCCGAGGCGACCGGGATGTGCGGAAGGTTGCCGGTCAGCCGCGTCCACAGCGACCAGCGGGAGATGCCGTCGAACGCGGTCGAGCCGAGCAGCAGGCACAACAGCCCGACGATGCCCGGTTGCTGCGGCATCGTGGCCAACCCCGCCAGCGGGTTCCGCAGGACGAGTTGTCCATCCTCCCGTCCGAGCGGACTCAGCCGCGCGAGTACGTCGGCGTACACCTCGAAGCTGTCCCCGACGGCGAACCAGGACGGCCCGTAAATGATGCCTGCCGCAACATTCACCGCCGCGTAGACGGTGATCGCTGTCGCGACGACGCGGGGTTCGGACGCGCTGGGGTACACGAGTTCCAGCCACACGAAGCCCGCCATTCCCGCGACAGCCGGCCAGTACGCGACCCGTTGCGGCAGCTGCTTGTGCGAGGTACGCCGTACCAGACCGGCGAGGGTACGCAGCGGATTGGCCAGCCGCCAGATCGGGCCGAACAGCAGCGAGAGCGGGATGATGCCGACCCAGATCCAGACGTACAGCCAGGTCGGTGCGGGATTGCCGGTCGAGTCGCCCAGCCACGCCGCGCCGAGCAGCACCGCGAGCGCGGCCACACCTGCGACCTTGAGGACGACGCGGGTCGCGGGGCTGTCGACGAAGCGGGTCAGCCGGCCGAGCGGCCGGCCCGTGGTCCCCTCGAACCGCGGGCGCGACCAGAACGCGGCGAGCGCGAAGAACGACACCGCGACCGCGGCGCCGGCGGAGTAGATCGCCAGCCACAGCGGTACCGGCAGGTCCCCTCGACCACCGATCCCGTGCAGCGGCAGGAGCAACTCCAGCACGCGCCGCCTCCGATCCGTATCCGACGGATCGAATGTAACACGCTCAATGTCACATAGCGAGCGTTCGATACTCGGCGGGATCGAACCGGCGGGTGAGCTGCCGGAACCGGAACGTGAAGGACGGCCAGAGCGTGGTGTTGCGCCCCGCGGAATCGAGGTACCAACTTGTGCACCCGCCACGCGTCCAGACCGTGTTCCGCATCGAGGAGCGCACCTGGTCGACGAACGCGCGCTGCACCTCCGGGCGGACCTCGACCTCACGAAGACCCCGTACATCCATGGTCTTCAGCGCGTCCAGGATGTAGGCGATCTGCGACTCGATCATGAACACCATCGAGCTGTGCCCGAGACCGGTGTTCGGACCGATCAGCAGGAAGAAGTTCGGGAAGCCCGCAACCGCCGTACCGAGATGGGCCTGCATGCCGTCCGCCCACGCTTCGCGCAGCGAGACGCCGCCGCGGCCGTACACCATGTCCATCACCGGCAGGTCGGTCACTTTGAAGCCGGTGCCGTAGATGATCGTGTCGACCTCGTGTTTCACGCCATCGGTGGTGACGACGCCGTTCGGCGCCACCTGGGCGATCCCGTCGGTGACCACCTCGACGTTCGGCTGCGCGACGGCCGGGTAGTAGTCGTCGGAGATCAGCACGCGCTTGCAGCCGAGCGTGAAGTCCGGCGTCAGCTTCACCCGCAGCAGCGGGTCGCGGACCTGCTGCGCGAGATGTTTCTCGGCCACCTTCTGTGCCTGCTTCATGAGTGCCGGCAGCTTGGCGAACCCGAGCACCATCGACTCGCGCCCCCAGTAGATCGCGGCCCGCACCGCCTTCTGCACCAGCGGGAACCGGCGATAGATCGCCCGCTCCGCCGCGGTGATCTTGCGGTCGGGACGCGGCATCACCCACGGCGCGGTGCGCTGGAACAGATGCAGTTCCTCAACCTCCGGCTGGATCGCCGGCACGAACTGGATCGCCGACGCCCCGGTCCCGATCACGGCGACCTTGCGACCGCTCAGGTTCAGATCATGATTCCAGCGCGAGGAGTGGAACACCTCGCCCTCGAAGTCCTCGATCCCCGGCAGCTTCGGGAACGACGGTTCCGCCAGCGGACCCATCCCGGACAGCAGCATGTCCGCGACGAACACCCCCTGGTCGGTCGCGATGTGCCACGCGCCGTCCTCCCAGCGCGCCGACTCCACCGTGTGGTTGAAGCGGATGTGCGGACGGATCCCGAACCGGTCGGTGACGTTGCGCAGGTACTGCTCGATCTCCGGCTGCGGCGAGAACGTCGACGACCACTCCGGGTTGGGCGCGAACGAGAACGAATACAGGTGCGACGGCACATCACACCGACAGCCCGGGTACGTGTTGTCACGCCAGGTCCCGCCGACGTCGCCGGCGCGCTCGAGGATCACGAAGTCGTCGTACCCGGCCTGCTTCAGCCGGACCGCCATCCCGATCCCCGCGAACCCGGTCCCGATCACCACGATCCGATGCCTGCGCACGTTCGATCCTCCAGCCGGTCGGAACTTACTCGAAGTAAGTTACTCGGAGTCAGTTAAACTCCGCAAGTGACCTCGACCACCGCCACGGATCCGCCGAAGCGCCGCCGCGACCGCGCCGCCCGGGAGCGGGAGATCCTCGAAGCGGCCGAGCGGATCTTCGGCGACCGTGGCTACCAGGGCACCTCGATGGACGACGTCGCCGCCGCGGTGGGCGTCTCGAAGCCGCTCGTCTACCAGTACTACGGCTCGAAGGACGGCCTGTTCCTCGCCTGCATCACCCGCCTCCGTGGCCGCCTGCTCGACACCGTCGCCGACGCGGTCCTCGCCGCCCCGAACGCCGAGTCCGCCTTGTACGCCGGATTCCTGGCCTGGTTCCGCTTCCTCGACGAACACCCGCAGGCCTGGTCCGTCCTGATCGACGAGAACCTGCTCAACGCCGGCCCTGCCGCCGAAGCCACCGACGAGATCCGCGCCGCCTTCATCGACCTGATCGCCCGCATGGTCCGGATGAACCTGCCACCCGACCACCCCGCCGACGACGATCAGATCCAGATCATCGCCCAAAGCATCTCCGGCGCCACCGAACGCCTGGCCATCTGGCGCACCCGCACCCCTACTCCCCCCACACCGGACAAGGTCGCTCGAACCCTCCAGGACCTCCTCTGGCAAGGCCTTCACACCCTCAAGAACCCGTAGCCCCACGCGACCGGCCCATGGGTGTGTCAGCTCGACCGGACGTGTCCCGTGTGGTGACGGGATCGGACTGAGCGGCGAGCGGGCGGGACGGGGTGCCGTGTGAACACGTCCTGTTCAGCTGACACGCCGCACCCGGGACACTAGGAACTGAGGATGTCGGCGACCGCGGCCTGGCCGTCGGGGATGCTGTCCGGGAAGCGGTGCCGGTAGTACGGGATCGCGATGATCCTCAGCGACAGGACCCAGCCGCGGGCGCGGAGCCAGGTGGCCTCGTCGACCTCGAGGGCCTCGCGGAAGGCCTTGCGGGACGCGCCCTCGAACAGGAACCACGCGGCCATCACGTCACCGGCCGGGTCGGCGGCACGCGCCGTACCGAAGTCGATCACCGCCGACAGCTTGCCATTGGCCACCAAGACGTTGCCGGTCATCAGGTCACCGTGGATCCAGCGCGGTACGCCGTCCCAGGTGTCAGCGGCCAGCGCTTCCTCCCAGGCCGCGGTCAGCAGGCCGGTGTCGAAATGGTCGCGGAGTTCGTGCAGCGCCGCGCGGAACATCGCGTCACGCGGGGCCAGCGGCGTACCCCGGGAGAACGGATCGTCGTCCGGTACGGGCGCTCCCGTCGTGTCGACCTCCTGCAGCGTGCGGATGAACTGCGCCATCTCCCGCGCCGCCTCGGCACTGTCGACGTCACCGAGGTCGAAAGGAGCCCCAGGCAACCATCGGTAGACACCCCAGGTGAAGGGGTACTCCGCGGTCGGCCGCCCGAGCTCGAGCGGTTCCGGGATCCGCAATGAGACGTGCGGCGCGAGCCGCGGCAGCCAGGCGAGATCCTTCTCGACCTGCCCGGTGTGGCGGGCGGTCCGCGGCAACCGGACCGCGAGGTCGTCACCCACGCGGAACGTCACGTTGTCGGTCCCCGACCGGTCGACGACCCGCACCGGCCGGTCGGCCCACTGCGGGAACTGCTCGGCCAGCAACCGGCTCACGAGCGCGGAGTCGATCGCCACCTCGTCGTCGTGCATCGTCGGCACATCCGTCACGTCCGTCACGTCCGGCACCTTCACATCGGCCGACGACGCGGTCAACCGATTTCCCGCCGCGCCGGTGGGCGAGGTCACCTAGGCTGGTGAACCATGACGAACCCGCCCGGTGTGCCCGAAGAGTGGTTGCAGGCCGAGGTCCCGCCGTTGCCGGAGCTCGGCGCCGACAGGGCCGTCGTCGTGGACGAATTCGCCCGCACGATCTACGGCCGCGCACCGGAGGATGAGCGGCCGCTCGGTGTCGACCTGCAGACCCGTGAAGAGGGCGTGTTCGGCGGCGCCGGCGACCGGCTCCGGCATCGCGTCACGATCGCCTGCCCGTACGGCGATCTCGCGCTCGACACGCTCACCCACGTACCCGCCGGGGCGACCGACGCTCCCGTGGTCGTCGCGCTGCACTTCAAGGACACCGGCGACACGATCGCCAGCTGGCCGTACGCGAAGATCCTGGCGGCCGGCTACGCCGTGACGACCGTCGACTACCAGCAGATCGAGCCCGACGACCCGGCGCCGAAGCACGGGGTGCGCGGCTTGTTCCCGGAAGCGACCTGGGGTGCGGTCGCCGCCTGGGCCTGGGGTCTGTCCCGGCTCCTCGACACCGCGCTCACCGTCCCCGGTATCGGTCCGGCGGGCGCGGTCGCGCTCGGGCATTCGCGGCTCGGGAAGGCGGCGCTCTGGGCCTCCGCCCAGGACGAACGCTTCGCCGTGACCGTCGCGAACGGCTCCGGTTGCTGCGGCGCGACGCTGTTCCGGCATCCGGCCGGCGAGGACGTCTCGGCGATCACGTCGAAGTTCCCGCACTGGTTCGTGCCGTCGTTCGCGACGTACGTGGGTCGCGAGAGCGAACTGCCCGTCGACCAGCACCAACTGCTCGCGAGCATCGCGCCGCGCGGCGTCTACCTGACCGACGCGGCGAGCGACGACTGGGCCGACCCGCTCGGTGAGTACCTGTCACTGCGTGCCGCGCAGCCCGCCTTTCCGCCGGGCGGCATCGGCTACCACCTCCGCGCGGGCGGCCACGACCTGACCGAGAACGACTGGCTCCCCGCCCTCGAGTTCGCCCGCAACCTGGGCAAGCCCTGAGCACCGACCCCAACAGCAACCCTGAGCTGTGACCCTGAGCTGTGACCCTGATTGCGGCCTGACGGATGTCATGGCCGGGTGATGACGGCCGATCCAGGGCTCCCCCGCCGTTCTCCGGGAGGCTCTGGGTATGACGACAACGACTGCGGTCAGCCTGCGGGGTGTGACCAAGAAGTACGCGGACGTGCAGGCGGTCGCCGGGGTGGACCTGACGATTCGCACCGGCGAGGTGGTGGCGCTGCTCGGGCCGAACGGGGCCGGGAAGTCGACCACGATCGAGATGCTGCTCGGGCTGGTGAAACCGGACCAGGGCACGGTCGAGGTGTACGGCGGTACTCCGGCCGACGCGATCGCGAACGGGCAGGTCGGGGTGATGCTGCAAAGTGGCGGGATCATCGAGGACGCCAAAGTCGGCGAACTGCTCGACCTGGTCGCGGGCCTGCACACGAACCCGATGCCGGTCGCGGAAGCACTCGATCGCGCCGGCATCGCCGACCTCACGAAACGGACGATGAAGGGGTTGTCCGGCGGCCAGAAGCAGCGGGTGCGGTTCGCGATGGCAATCCTTCCGCAGCCGGACCTGATCGTGCTGGACGAGCCGACGACCGGTATGGACGTCGAGTCGCGCCGGGACTTCTGGGCGTCGATGCACGCCGAGACCGCGCGCGGCCGCACGGTTCTGTTCGCGACCCACTACCTCGAGGAGGCGGACGCGTACGCCGATCGCGTGGTGCTGATGCGCAGCGGCAAGGTCGTTGCCGACGGCACCGCCGCGCAGATCAAGGCGAGCGTGTCCGGGCGCACCGTCCGCGCCACGATCCCCGGCGCCGATCTGACCGCGCTGGCGGCGCTGCCCGGCGTACGGAGCGTCGAGACCCGTGGTGACGTCGTCGTGCTGAAGTGCGCCGACTCCGACAACACGCTGCGCCACCTGCTCACCCACACCACCGCCCACGACATCGAGGTGACGTCCGCCGACCTGGAGGATGCCGTCCTCGCCATCGGCTCGGCCCACGAGGAGACCCTGGCATGAACCGCGACTACCTGATCTTCGACATTCGGCGCACGCTGCGGAACCGGCGGGTGCTGATCTTCTCGATCCTGATGCCGCTGGTCCTGTTCGCGATCTTCGGCCTGACCATCCCGACGGACGCCAGCGAGGCCGGCATCTCCGCGATCGCCTATGTGATGGTCAGTATGGCGATGTTCGGCTCGATGTCCGCGGCGATGAGCAGCGGCGGCGTGATTGCGGCCGAACGCGACGGCGGCTGGAACCGGACCCTGCGACTCACTCCGCTGAAGCCGCAGGCGTACGTCGTCAACAAGGTGATCCTGAGCCTGCTGCTGGCAGTGCCGCCGCTGATCGTGGTGTTCCTCTGCGGGATGACCTTCGGGCACGTGCACCTCGACGCCGGGCAGTGGCTGACCGTCGCGCTGGTGTCCTGGCTCGGGGCGCTGCCGTTCGCCGCGCTCGGCCTGGTCATCGGGTACGTCGCGAAGCCGGACAGCGTGCAGCCGATCACCGGTCTGACGACGATGCTGATCGCCGCGTTCGGCGGACTGTGGCTGCCGGTCGACCAGATGCCGTCGATCATGAAGCACATCGCCCAGCTCACCCCGGCGTACTGGACCGGACTGACCTCGCGCAGCGCGCTGACGCAGTCGGGGCTGGACACACACGCCCTGATGGTGGTGATCGGCTGGACCGTGGTTCTCGGCTTCATCGGCCTGCGCCGGTACCGCGCCGACACCGCCCGCGCGTGACCCTGACCGATACCACGGGAGATACCGTGGCGAGCGTGAAGACTTCGCCGACGCTGATGGAGGAGCTCGCCGAACGCACCGGCCGCCCGGGCCCCGGGCGCTGGGGCTGGCTCGCAGCCGGAGTCTGGCTGTTCTACCTGTCACAGCCGTTCGAGGCGATCATGCGCCAGCAGGGTGCGCTCCGGATCGGCGGTCTGGTCGCGCTGCTGCTGTTCGCACTCTCGTACGTCGGGTTCTTCGGGTGGATCCGCTGGGTCGGACTGGCCGGCGGCGGGATGCCGACCTGGCAGCGGCTGCTGTACCTCGGCCTGATGCTCGCGCTCTGCCTGCTGATGGTTCCGGCGGCGGGTCAGCAGGCGCTGACCTGCCTGGTCTACATCGCCGCGGTCGCGATGATGGCGGTCGATCTGCGGATCGCGATCGCCCTGGTCGCGCTGCTGCTCGGTGGTGCCGAGCTGTCGATGCGGGTGGTGCCGGGGTGGAGCGACGACGGCAGCTACGGATTCGCGATCTTCCTCGCGGCCCTGGCCGTGTTCGGGATGCGCCGCGCGATCCAGCGCAGCATCGAGCTGAACGCCGCGCGCAAGGACATGGCCGAGCTGGCGGTACAGGAGGAACGGAACCGGTTCGCCCGCGACCTGCACGACATTCTCGGGCACTCGCTGACCGTCATCACGGTCAAGGCCGAGCTGGCCGGCAAGCTGATCGCGGCGAACCCGGACCGGGCGGCCGCCGAGGTCGCGGACGTCGAGAGCCTCGCGCGGGCCGCGCTGGCCGACGTCCGCGCCGCCGTCGCCGGGTACCGCGAGCTCAGCCTGGCCGGTGAACTCGTGTCGGCGAGCGCCGCGCTGCAAGCCGCCGAGATCAAGGCGGATCTGCCGACCACGGTCGACGAGGTCCCGGAGGCGAATCGCGAACTGTTCGCCTGGGTGGTTCGCGAAGGAGTCACCAACGTCGTCCGGCACTCGGGGGCGAAGCGCTGCACGATCCGGATCACGGCGATGCGGATCGAAGTACTCGACGACGGCAAGGGGCCGACGCCGGGCGGCACGACGTCGGGGCACGGCCTGGTCGGTCTGCGGGAACGCGCCGACGAGGCCGGGGCGGCGGTGCAGATCGGCGAGGCGCCCGGTGGCGGATTCCGCTTGGCCGTCGAGGTCGGCCGATGAGGACTGTTGCTCGCGGGCTTGTGAGGATGGTGCCGTGAGCATCCGACTGTTGATCGCCGACGACCAGGCGCTGGTGCGCGGCGCCCTCGCAGCCCTGCTGGATCTGGAGCCCGACCTCGAGGTCGTGTCCGAGGTCGGCCGTGGCGACGAGGTGATCGACGCTGCGAAGAAGACCGCGCCCGACGTCGCCCTCCTCGACGTCGAGATGCCCGGCCTCGACGGCATCGAGGCGGCCGCCGCGTTGCGTGCCGCCGTGCCCGGGGTCCGCGTGCTGATGGTCACCACGTTCGGCCGGCCCGGGTACCTGCGCCGCGCGATGGAGGCGGGCGCGGCCGGGTTCGTGGTCAAGGACACGCCCGCGACGCAACTGGCGGATGCCGTCCGCCGGGTCCATCAGGGGCTCCGCGTTGTCGACCCGTCGCTCGCCGCCGAGACTCTCGTGGCCGGCACGAGTCCGTTGACGGCGCGCGAATCCGACGTACTGCGGGCCGCGCGGGAGGGCGGCACCGTGGCCGACATCGCCAAGGACCTGCACCTGTCCGAAGGGACCGTCCGCAACCACCTGTCCGCCGCCATCGGGAAGACCGGCGCCCGCACCCGCGCCGAGGCCGCGCGGATCGCCCTGGACAACGGCTGGTTGTGAACCGTCCCGTACCTCTAGGCTGATGCAGGGGAGGGATTGTGATGTCGATCGAGAGTTTCAGCGTTCGGGGGCGGTTGGCGGACACCGGCGAGGGGATCACCGTCGACGAGCTGCAGCTCGCGGCGCGGAACCACGCGATGCCGCTGGAGGCTTTGCGGTACGACGTGACGCCGGCGGGTCTGCACTACGTCCTGGTGCACTACGACATCCCGGCAACGAACGGGAGCGAGTGGCTGCTGACCGTCGACGGTTGCGTCGAGCAGCCGTTGACGTTCGGGCTGACCGAGCTGCGCGCGATGGGCCGGCGGACGGCGCGCGTCACGTTGGAGTGTGCAGGCAACGGACGCGCGACGCTGCAGCCGCGGCCGATCAGCCAGCCGTGGCTGTCCGAGGCGGTCGGTACGGCGGAGTGGACCGGTGTGCTGCTGTCGGATCTGCTGCGGCTCGCGGGCATCCGCGAGGACGCGGTCGACGTGGTGTTCACCGGCGCGGACCACGGTGTCGAGCGCGGGGTCGAGCAGGACTACCAGCGCGGACTGTCACTCGCGGAGGCGATGAACTCGGGCGCGCTCGTCGCCTGGGAGATGAACGGCGCGCCGCTGCCGCCGCAGCACGGGTACCCGTTGCGCCTCGTCGTACCGGGCTGGTACGGAATGGCCAGCGTGAAGTGGTTGCGGTCAATCGAGGTGATCGGCCACGAGTTCACCGGGTACCAGAACGCGGTGGCGTACCGGATCAAGACCGAGCCCGACGAACCCGGCACCGCGATCACCCGGATCCAGCCGCGCGCGCTGCTGGTCCCGCCGGGGTTCCCGGACTTCATGAGCCGCCACCGGTTCGTTGCCGCAGGCACCGTTCCGCTGTTCGGCCGGGCCTGGTCCGGGTGGGCGCCGATCGAGCGGGTCGAGGTGAGCACCGACGCCGGCGTCACCTGGCACCCGGCGATCTTGGATGCTCCGGGCAACGACACCGACAACGACGAGTACGCCTGGCGCGGCTTCCACTACGACTGGGAGGCGACGCCCGGCGAGCACGTGCTCACGGTCCGCGCCTACGACGCGGCCGGCAACGAGCAACCGATCGAGGCCGACTGGAACCGCGGCGGCTTCGCGAACAACACCGCCCAGCGACTCACCGTGCTGGTGCCCGAATCGGCGGTCAGCTGAATCCGCGTGTCGCTGGGCCGATCCGCGGCCGCCGCGGCACATCCTGGAGACGTACACGGTCTCACTCCAGGAGTGGTTCGGTGAACGAGCTGGGCACAGAGATCCACCTGCACGCGCGGGTGTTCCGGACGGCCGGCGAGTGGTACGCCGACATCGGCGACGAGGACGATCCGCAGCCGGACAACCCGCTCTGGTGGGGTTCGTACGACTCCCAGCGAGCCGCCATCACCGCCGCCTGCGAACGCATCGCCGCCTTCCACCGAGCCCAGGCCCACGCCACTGACACCCAGCAGGCCTCCTGAGCAGTCACTCCGGTTCGTTGTGGGCGTCGCCGCCGACCCGGTACGGCGTGCTGACGCCTTGGTACATGAGGTGCGTCATCAGGCCTTCGGCGGCGTGCGGGAGGTTGTGGCAGTGATCCATCCACAGACCGGGGTTGTCGGCAACGAAGGCGATCTCGTAGGACTCGTCGTTCCCGACCTCGAGCGTGTCGACCCACCACGATGAACCGGTCGCGGCGATGCCGTTGCGGGACAGGACGACGGCGTGGTGCCCGTGCAGGTGCATCGGGTGCGCCTGACCGCTGGTATTGGTGATCGTCATCCGGACCACGTCCCCCTCGGCGACCATGAACATCGGCACGTCGGGGAACAGGTGACCGTTGATCGTCCACCACAGCCCCGGTACTCCGTCGAGGAACCCAGGCCGCCGCCCGATCCGGTACTCGAACGTCCGGTCTGCTTCGGACGGGTCGAAACCGATCGGTGCCGGCGTCCCGTAGGTCAGCAGGTCGACCGTCTCTCCGGGAAGGTCACCCGTCGGCGCAGCATCCGACGGCCCGATCGCGAGCGACAGCGAAGGAGTACCGGCCAAAAGCCGCAGACCACCGGCCGGCACCACCGCCTCCAGATCGACACGACCGCCGGCGGCCAACGCCACTGCCGCCGTACCGGCCGTAGGTCCGTGGACGTCCCGTCCGTCGACGGCGACCACCTTGGACGGCGCCCCGATCAGCCCGACGCGCAGGATCGCGTTGTCGGTGTTGATCACCCGCACGCGCGCCGTCGTACCGGCCGGCAGCTCCACCGACGCCGATCCGGTGCGACCGTTGATGGTGCGCTTCCCGTCGTACGTGTGGATGGCGGCCACCACCTCACCCGGTGTCTTCGGCGCGATCACGATCGGACCGAACAGCCCGCCCTTGACCTCGTCGCTCGACACCTGATGCGAGTGGTACCAGTATGTCCCGCCTTCCTCCGCCGTGAACCGGTACACGTGTTTCCCGCCCACCGGCACGGCGTCCTGCGTCACGCCGGCCACTCCGTCCTCGGCGTTCGGTACGTCGATCCCGTGCCAGTGCAGCGTCGCGCCGTCGGGTACGGACTCGTTGACGAGCGTCACCTGCACGAGGTCGCCGACCCGCGCGCGGATCAACGGACCGGGTGACGCCCCGTTCAGGGTGTATCCGTCGACCGTTTCCCCCGACGCCAGCTGGAACTTCTGCTTGCGCGCCACGAGCGTCACGTCCACGTCCGGCGTACCGTTCCGCGGCCCGGCCAGGTCGACGACGCTCATCCCTCCGTGGTGCTCGTGACCGCTCGACGGCCCGCCGCCGTAGTCGGCGTACCCCATCTCCGCCGGGTTGTACTCCCCCGGGACCAGACTGGTCGCCCAGAGATACCCGAGCGGTACCAGCACCGCCAAGGTGATTCCCAGAGCGACCAGCCGGCCCCACCGGCGCCTCCTGACGTCAGACACTGGTCACTTGCTGCTTCGGTACGGCGGCCCGCCGCGCGCCGGCGCCCGCGACGCCCGCGATCGCCAGACCGTTGATCCCGTGCAGCAGGCCGAGCGCGGGGACGCCGAACGACACCACCGCGAGCAGGAACTGCAGTGCCACCAGGCCGACGACGACACCGGCCAGCATCCGTCCACGCGGTACGTCGGTCAGGAACGACACGATCAGCAGCACCAGCGCGAGCAACCCGATCAGCGTGCCGGCCATGCTGTGGTACGCCTGCCCGAAGTTGCTGTAGTCGGCGCCGATCGCGGTGCCGTCGTCGGCGTCCTTGGCCACGGTGAACCCGGCGAGTGCGATCGAGGCGACCTGGAGCACGACCGCGATCGCGATCAGCAGTGCCAGGATGCGATACGCGTTCCTCATGCTCGCCGCTCCATCCGCCGCTTCCGGATGAACAGCACGGCCACACCGATCAGCAGCAGCGGCAGGATCGGCGGATGCCCGCCGCCCACCACACAGCCCACCGACGCCAGAACGGCGAACACGCCGAGCGCGATCAGCAACGGCAACGGCAACGGCAACGGCAACGGCAACGGCAACGGCAACGGCAACGGTACCCGTCCGAGGAACCCGCGCGCGGCCCACGCCGGCCGCTCGCCCGACCATCCCGGCCGAGTCCCTGCGCTCGGTCCACCAGCCGGAGCCTGGTGGGTCGGCGGCAGGTCCGCGAACAGTGCGTTCAGGTCCGCCGCGGTCTTCGCCCGCAATGCCTGGTCGACCCGCTCGGAGTGCTCGTCCGCGCTCAGCCGGCCGGCTTCGTAATGCTCGCCCAGACGCCGGACGGCGTCCTCACGCTCACGGTCGCCGATGCGGATCGAACCGCCCGGCCTCTCGTCGTTCATGCCACTCCTCGTGCTCGTCGTTGATCCAACGGCACCAAGAGTGGCGTCCGGAGCCCCTCCACCGCGTCGCCTCGGCGGCGACACCTGCACTACCCCCGGAGGAGCACGCTGCACCGCTGGACGCAGTCCGACGTACTCCCCCGGGCGTAGGGCGACTGAGGGATGCCCCTTAGCTGTTGACGGACAGGATCTGGTTCACCTCGTCGTTCGCCTTGGCCAGCGACGCCGGCTCGGCCTCGAACGACATCACCGCCTCCATCGCCGGCGTCATCACCGCGGTGACGTCCGCGGCGTTCGGGTTCGCCGGGTACGGGAACACGTCGCCCGCCTCCACCGGCTCCAGGAACGGTGTCACGTCCCAGCCCGCCTTCGCGAACGCCGCCTTCGCGGCCGGCATGCTGTCCGCGACCGCCGGGAACACGACACCCGCCTTGGCGACGATGTCCTGGGCCGTCTTCGAGCCGAGGAACTTGACCCACGCCCAGGACGCGTCCCGGCGCTCGGTCCCGGCCCAGATGGTGTCCGCGAGCCCGTTCATCATCGACATCCGCTTCCCGACCGGTCCGATCGGCAGCCGGGCGAGCTTCGTCTTCACCTGCTTCAGCCCGGCGTACGTGCCGAGCATCCAGGACCCGTTCGGGGTGATCGCGTACTTGCCCGCACCGAACGCGGTCGTCACGTCGATCCCGGACTTCGCCTGCGCGTACGTCGGCATGTACCCCTTGGTGATCAGGCTGCGCCACCACGCGATGGTCTCGGTGAACTTCGGGTCGCCGTAGAAGAACTTCGTCCCCCACGGTTCGCCCTCGGAGTACTTCCAGCCGTTGATCGCGGCGTACCAGCTCCAACTCGTCTGGCCGTCACCGCCGCCCGCGTCGCCGTACCCGAGTCCGTAGACCTTGACGTTGTTCGGGTCGAAGCCCGGCTGGTCACCGCGCCGGCCCTTGGCGTCCACCGTCAGCCGGCGCACGATCTGCTCGAACGTGCCGCCGTCCTTGGGGTTCCAGGTCATCGAGTTCAGCTGCTCGGTGCTGATCCCGGCCGCCTCGGTGAACGCGCTGTTGTAGAAGTAGACCTCGGTGTCCCAGTCCTTCGGCAGGCCGTACCGCTTGCCGTCGTCGCCGATCCACCGGTCCGCCAGCCCCTTCTGGTAGCTGCCGAGGTCGACGTTGTCGCGCTTGACGAAGTCGTCGATCGGCAGCACCTGGCCCTTGGCCGCGAACAGCGGGTACTTCGACGAGTGGCCGGTGAACACGTCCGGCGCCGTCCCGGAGATGAACCCGGTGACGAGCTTCGACCAGTAGTCACTCCAGCCGTACTGCTCGATCTTCACCTTGTACTGCGGGTTCTGCTCCTGGAACACCTGTGCGCACTCGGTGTACATCGGCAGCTGCGCCGAGTCCCAGAGCCAGTAGATGATCTCGCCGTCGCCGCGCGCCGCCGCGCCGTTGTTGCAGGCGGCAACGGCCGGTACGGCGAGACTCGCCAGTCCTGCCTTCAGCAGGGTCCTCCGTGAGAGATTCATTTGATCCCCGAAAAGCCGATGGAGTTCGTGATCCGCTTGGCGAACGCCAGGAACAAGATGATCATCGGCAGCGCCGCGATCAGCGTCGCTGCCATCAGGCCGGCCCAGTCCGGACCGCCCTGCGGGGTCTGCGACCGGAACACTCCGAGCGCGACTGTGAGCACCCGGACGTTCTCCTGCTGACCGACCAGCAACGGCCAGAAGTAATCGTTCCACGAGTTGATGTAGGTGAGGATCGCCAGCGTCGTGATCGGCGCGGCGCTCATCGGGATGATCATCCCGAAGAAGATCCGCCGATGGCCGGCGCCGTCGATCATCGCGGCCTCCTCCAGCTCCCGGCTGATACCGAGGAAGAACTGGCGCAGGAAGAAGATCGCGAACGGCGTCATGAACGCGCCCGGCAGGATGATGCCGGCGAAGCTGTTCAGCAGCCCGAGGTTCTTGATCAGCACGAAGTTCGGCAGCGTGGTGAAGATCGGTGGCACCATCAGCGCGGCCAGGAAGATCGCGAACACCTTGTCCCGTCCGGGCCAGCGCAGCCGGGCGAAGGCGTACGCCGCCATCGCGCTGAAGAACACCTGGCACACCGTCGTGACCGTGGACACGACCAACGAGTTGCGCAGGTACAGCCAGAAGTTCACGGCCGCACCGGAACCGCCCTGCGCCTGTGCTTCCTCGATGGTGGCCAGGCCCAGCACCCGCTTGAAGGCACCCAGCGTGGACTCCACCGGCAGCAGCGAGCTCGGGTGACCGGGCAGCTGCGTGTTGTCGGAGAACGCCGTCCGCAGCATCCAGTAGAACGGGAACAGCGTGACGAGCAGCAGGATGCCCAGCAGCACCCAGCAGATCGCTCGGCTGACACTCATCTTGGTCATGCCAGATCACTCTCCTTCGCCCGCAGCAACCGCAGCTGGACGAGCGAGACGATCGCCAGGATCGCGAACAGCACCATCGCCATCGCGGACGCGTACCCGAAGTCGAACCGGGTGAACGCGCGCTCGTAGATGTAGTAGTAGATGACGCGGGTCGCGTTGATCGGACCGCCCTGCGTGGTCACGGCGACCGTGTCGAAGATCTGGAACGAACCGATCATGGTGACCACCAGGACCATCACCAGGACCGGCCGCAGCAGCGGCAGTGTGATCCGCCAGAACGTCTTCCACTCGGTCGACCCGTCGACCTCGGCGGCCTCGTACACGTACGCCGGGATGGTCTGCAGGCCGGCGAACACCAGGAGCGCCGTGTAGCCCATGTGCCGCCAGACGTTGATGCCGGCAACGGTCGGGATGGCCCAGTGCGAGTCGCCGAAGAACGCCACCGGGTCGATCCCGATCCAGGTCAGGCCCTGGTTGACGATGCCGACCTGGAAGTCGAGCATCCAGTACCAGACCAGCGCGACGACGACGTTCGCGACCAGGTACGGCGCCAGGATGATCGCGCGGACCGTGATCGACTTGGTCAGCCGGTACATCACCATCGCGATCGCGACCGCGAACACGGTCTGGACGCCGATGTTGATCACGACGTACTCGACCGTGACCACGAGCGCGTTCCAGAAGAAGCTGTCGTGCAGCATCCGCTCGTAGTTGGCCAGGCCGTTGAACCGCGGCGGCGCGAGCAGGCTGTACTCGGTGAAGCTCAGGTACGCGCCGCGCAGCGTCGGCCAGATGTAGAACACCACGAAGCCGAGCGTGGCCGGGGCGAGGAAGATCATCGCTACCTTCAGATCGCCCAGGCTGCGCTTTCGCTGCTCCGGTGGTGCCGCCGACCCCCCGTGACTTCGCGGTTTGGGTGGTGCGTTGGTGGTGGCGGTCACGGGGGAATCTCCTTCTCGTGCGGGGACTCTGTGGTCGGGCGGGGTCACCCGACCGCTGTCACGTCCAGCAAGATCGCGCTCTCGGGCCACTGCGCGGGCATCAGCACACCGACCGAGGCGAGGGCGGCGCCGTTCAGCTCCACACTTCCACCGGCGGCCGACCAGCGGGCGGACCGCGAGTCGGGCCCGGGTGTCGCGACCTTGCTGATCCGGTACGTCCGCTGCGGCTCGAGGCCGGGCAGGCGAACCCGGCCGACCGCCGACGTCACCGACTGCTGGGTCTGTACGACGCTGAACACGCCGCGGGCACCGTCGTGTGCGACGACGCCGTGGACCAGGACGTCGTCCGGCCCGCGGTCGGCCCGGACCACGCGACCGGAGTGCAGCAGCGGCCGCAGTTGCTTGTGCAGCGCAACCCAGCCCTTCAGTTCGGCGCGCTCCTCGGCGCTCGCGGAGGCGATGTCCCACTCGATGCCGAAGTGGCCGAACAGCGCGGTGATCGCGCGGAACGACAGCGTCTGTGTGCGGCCGGTGGTGTGCGCCCGCGGCGGGCCGACGTGGCAGCCGATCAGCTCCGGCGGCAGCAGCAGTTGCGTGTAGCGCTGGATGGTCTGCCGCTCGAGCGCGTCGTTGCTGTCGCTGCCCCAGACCCGGTCGGTGCGCTCCAGGATGCCGAGGTCGACGCGGGCGCCGCCCGAGGAGCAGGACTCGATCTCCAGGCCGGGGTGCCGCCGCTTGAGCTCGTCGATCAGCCGGTACACCGCGAGCGTCTGCTCGTGGATTCCCGCCGTACCGGTGTGCTGGTTGCCGCCGTCGACGAAGTCGCGGTTGTGGTCCCACTTCAGGTAGGCGATGTCGTACTCGGTCAGGATGCTGTCCAGGCGCTCGAGGATGTAGTCGTAGGCCGCCGGGATGCCGAGGTTCAGGCCCTGCTGGTGGCGGGCGGTCGGCGGGGTGCGGTCGCCGGTGGCGAGGATCCAGTCCGGGTGCTCACGGGCCAGATCGGAGTCCGGGTTCACCATCTCCGGCTCGACCCAGAGGCCGAACTGCAGCCCGAGACTTTTCACGTGGTCGACGAGCGGGTGCAGGCCCTTCGGCAGGATCTCCTCGTCGACGTACCAGTCGCCGAGCCCGGCGTGGTCGTCGCGGCGGCCTCGGAACCAGCCGTCGTCCAGCACGAACCGCTCCGCGCCGACCTCGGCCGCCGCGTCCGCGAGTGCCTTCAGCTTGTCCAGGTTCAGGTCGAAGTAGACGGCTTCCCAGGTGTTCAGTACGACGGGACGCTCGGTCGCCGGGTGATTCGGGCGAGCGCGCAGGTAATCGTGGAAGCGGTGCGAGACCTCGTCGAGCCCCACGCCGTACGAGCCGTAGATCCACGGTGTGCTGTAGGTGCCGTCCGGCGCGATCCGGCCTTCGCCCGGCAGCAGCAGTTCGCCGCCGCCGATCACGGCGTACCCGCTCATGCCGCGTTCGGCGTACGAGCGGTGGTTGCCGCTCCAGGCGGTGTGCACGCCCCAGACCTCGCCGGTGCGGAAGCCGAAGCCCTCGGTGCCGGCCAGCAGCAGGAGGGTCGCGTCGGCGCCGGTGCGGCCGCGGCGGTTGTCGCGGATGTGCGCGCCCTGCGTGAACGCGTGCCGCTGCGGGTGCCGCTCGCCGATGTGGCGACCGGTCATGTCGAGCAGCTCGGTGGCCTCGGTCGGCACGGGCAGCGCGAGGAACAGTCCGTCGACCGTGTACGGCGTCGGCTTGGTGTTGGTGAGGTCGGCCTTGGCGCGGACCAGTCCGGAGCCGGTGAGCTCGACCGTCAGGTTCAGTTTCAGGCCGGCCGTGGTGTCGTGGGCCTCGATCCGCACGGTGTTGTCGGTGCGCGCGACCGACTGCAGCGTGAAGCTGGCGGAGAAGTCCTGGCCGTCGCGGTGCCCGCTCAGGCCGGGCAGGCCGAACCAGCCGGCCGAGTACTCCGGCACGATCGCGATCGGGCGGTTCTCGTCGAGGCCGTTGCCGTCCTGGACGGCGCCGGCCCCGCGGCGCAGTTCCAGCAGAGCATTCTCGGTCAGCTCGCCCAGGTCCGCGCCCCAGTGCAGGACCGACGGCAGGGCCGGACCGGAGCAGTCGAGCACCAGGCTGACGCCACCGGCGCGGAGCTGCAGGATCTCGATGTTCGACACTGTTGATTCACTCTGCTTTCTGATTGATTTCAGGACGGAACTATTTACCTCGTCGAGCCGGATGTCAATGCTTCACGAGGTTAAGTAAGTACGGTAGGGGTATCTACAACGAAGGAAAAGGTGGGGATCAGCGGCTGAGCCGAACGCGGATCAGCAGATCGTTGAGGCCGGCCTCGGCCGCTGCCGACGGCCGGTCCGGCAAGGCGCTGAGCGCCTCGGCCTCGTCGAGTGTGTCGTGGGTGACCAGGTCCACCTCGGCGCCGTTCTCGTACCAGGTCCGGTCGAGGGTGTCCGGGCCGTAGCGCAGGCCGACCATGTCGGCGGCCGGCAGCGCGTGCGCGCCGCGGAGGTCGACGTCGGAGTCGCGGGACGGGAAGCCGTACAGGTGCGCTCCGGAGACTGTTGCGAAGAGCAACGGGTACGGCTGCTCGCCGACAATCGTTCGTAGTTCGGCGTAGTCCAGCTGCCGCATTTCACGCGCCATCGAGACTCCTCTTGCGGACGGATCGCAGCCAGCTGTCGACCGTTGCGACAGCCGGGGCGGCGGGGAGGATCGTGCGCTGCAAGGCATTGTCGAGGTCCTCGTGCAGCTGCAGCCGCCAGCGCTCGACCTCGACCCAGGGCAGCTCGCCGCGCTTGACCATGAGTAGACGGTCGCGATCCGGGCCGACGTCCACGGTGAGCGTTGCTTCAAGCAACAGTGTTCTGGCGGAGAGCAGCAGGCGGATCAGGTGCATGACGTGCTTCCACTTGGGTTGCCCGTCGCGGCGTAAGTCCGCTTCGAGTTTCTTGAACTGACTCAGCACGTAGCCCGAGTATGTCTGGTAGGCCAGTTGGGAGAGGAAGGCTCGGCGGAGTGTCAATAGTTCCTCGCCGAGCGGCGTCTGGCGGACCACCAGTGGCGAGTGCAGGACCTCGAGGAGGTTCGGGTTCGACTTCAGGGCGAGCTCGCAGAACCGCTCGACCTCCCACGAGAACCACTCCGGCTCTGGGCCGTCGACGTGGGTCGGCGGCTTCGCGAGCGACCAGAACGCCTCGGTCGGGGCGACGTACACCCCGCGCGTGTCGGTGTCGGATTCGTCGGTGTCGAGTCCGAACGCCCGCGATCCGACCACCACGGCGTAGATCGTGTGCTCGCGGACGAGCCGGTCGCCGTCCGGCTGGTTCAGCTCGATCGCCTCGTCCTGGTACGCCGTCCGCAGGCTGAGCTGATCGCGCTGCGCCACGGTCGCCCGCCCATCGACCAGTCGCACCGTATAGCGGCCGTCGGGCGTGATGCCGGCGACGCGACCGGTCGCCCCGCGCTGCGCCGTACCGCCCTGGTCGTCGGGCGCGGCGACGCGGATCACCACCTGGGTGCCGACCGGCAACTGCGGACCTCGCACAGACATGGCGCCCATAATCCCGGATCCCCGGGCCATCGCACCCCTTGACAGATTTTTCTGTCAAGGGGATCCTGGATCGCATGCTGCGGTACGTGGAGGAGCCGGAGAAGGTGCGGCTGGCGTTGTCGCCGCTGCGCCGGCGCCTGCTTGAGCTGCTGCGGGAGCCGTCGTCGGCGACACAGCTGGCCGCCGCGCTCGACCTGCCGCGGCAGCGGGTGAACTACCACCTGCGCGAGCTGGAGAAGGTCGGGCTCGTGGAGCTGGTCGAGGAGCGCCGGCGGGGCGGATTCACCGAACGGATCCTGCGCGCCGCGGCCGCGACGCTCGTCGTCGACCCGGGTGTGGTCGGCCGTGCGTTCACACAGATCCGGGACCAGTACGCCGCAGAGCACCTGGTCGAGGTCGCAGCCGGGACGGTGCGCGATGTGGCGCGGATGCAGACCGCGGCGGACGCGGACGGGAAGCGGCTGCTGACGTTCACGCTCGAGGCCGAGGTGCGGTTCGCGGCCCCGGGCGACGTCCACCGGTTCACCGACGCGCTCACCGCCGCAGTGCAGCGGGTCGTCGAGGAGTTCGACAGCGAGGGCGGGCGGCCGTACCGACTGATCGCGGGTGGTCACCCCGCGCCTCGCCGTACCGAGGAGGGGTCGTGAAGATCGTGGTGACGGCGGCAGCGCCCGTGGAGGCGGTGTGGGACGCGCTCCGCAGCAAGGACAAGATCCGGCACTGGCACGGCTGGGAGTACGAGGGGCCGCAGGGTGGGCTCGAGGAAGAGATCGACCTGATCTACTTCACCGAATTCACCGAGGACGGGACGACGCTACGGCTCGGGAGCGGCGACGAGTTCGTCCTCGAAGCGGTCGACGGCGGGTGCCGGATCACGCTGACCCGGGCGCCGCTGGACCCCGACTCCGAGTGGGCCGCGTACTACGACGACGTGACCGAGAGCTGGATCACCTTCCTCAACCAGCTCCGCTTCGCGGTCGAACGCCACTCGGGCGAACCACGGCACACGCTCTTCTACTCCGGGACCGGTGCACTCTCACCGATCGAGGCCCTCGGCGTACCGGACGGCGACAGCTTCGAGCTCGACCTGGTGGGCGAGCAGCTCAAGTGCGACGTCTGGTACCGGTCGGCGCATCAGCTCGGCCTCGCGGTCGATGCCTGGGGCAACGGTCTGCTGGTGCTCAGCCACATCCCGCCCGGCGAACAGAAGCCGGCCGGGGCCTCGATGGCGATCCTGTCGCTGTACGGCGCGACCGACCGCGACGCACTCGATGCACGGTGGCGTGCCTGGTGGCGGGAGCGGTACCCGGAGGAACTCGAGCTGCCGTAAGCGTCCCGCCTGTCACGGTGGTGACAGGGCGCAAACGTGTCAGCACTCTCGGTCTACCATCTGCGGTTACCCGGAAGTACATTTCTGCCCACGGTGGCTACGTGGGGGTCCTGACGGTCACCGAACTCCGGCGAGAGAGGCCTTCCGGTGATCGCATCCCGAAGTCGTCGAGTGTCCGCAGCAGTCCTCCTACTCTCCCTGACCGGGCTCGGCCTGGTCGCTCCCCCGGCGCACGCCGACGGCCCCGGCAGCGGGACGCCGTACGTCGTGACCGTCGGCGACTCCTACATCTCGGGCGAGGCCGGCCGCTGGGCGGGCAGCTCGAACGACTCCGAGGCACCGGCCGACGCGCTCGGTGCGCACGCGTACCACGACAACGCGACCCACACCGCCGAGGTGATCCCGCGCTGCCACCGCAGCCAGTCGGCCGAGGCGTACATCGGCGGTGGGGTCGGCGGCCTCAACCTGGCCTGCTCCGGTGCGCGGACCACCACGTCCACGGGCGACTACTTCAAGCCCGGCATCGACTTCTACGACGACGGCGCGGGTCGCCAGGGACAGGCGAAACTGCTGCAGACGTTCGCGGCGACGCACAACGTACGGCAGGTCGTCGTCTCGATCGGCGGCAACGACTTCAACTTCGCGTCGATCGTCACCCGGTGCGTACAGAACTTCCTGCTGTCGCCGTCCTGGAACCCGGACTACTGCCGCGACGACTCGTCCGTCGTCGCCAACTTCACCGCCGCGAACGTCACCACGGTCCGCGGAAAGATCGCCACCTCCTTCCAGAACCTCCGCACCGCGATGCGAAACGCCGGGTACGCCGACAACGCCTGGAGTCTCGTCGTACAGACGTATCCGTCGCCGATCCCCGCGTCGTCCGGGTTCCGGTACGGGCAGTCCGGGTTCACGCGGCAGGGTGTCGGCGGCTGCGGCTTCTGGAACGCGGACGCCGACTGGGCCAACGCCACCGCACTGGTCACGATCAACAACACCGTCCGCGCCGCGATCAGCCAGTCGGGCCTCACCAACACCCGCCTGCTCGAACTCCAGTCCGCCTTCAACGGCCGCCGGCTGTGCGAGAAAGGCGTCGGCCTGTACGAGGAGGTCGGCCTCAGCTCCTGGACCCAACCCACCGCGGTCGACAAAACCGAATGGATCAACCAGATCCGGACCGTGACGACGGTCGGCTCGAACTACTACTTGCAGGAGTCGTTGCACCCGAACTACTGGGCCCAGCTCGCTCTCCGATCCTGCGTACGCCAGACCTACACCCAATCCCGCGGCGGTACCTGCACGCTCACCGCGCCCGGCCTCCTGAACGGCGAACCGCGCATGACCCTGTCCTGACCGTGGCGGTTGTGATCGGCCTGTTGCGGAGGGTGGTGGGGTGGGGCTGGCGGTGGTCTGCGGCGGAAGTGGATGGCAGAATCGCGCCGACGGGTTGGCTGCCGCGGGGTGCGACGCGCCGGCGGCGCGACGATCGCGAAGAGGACGACGCCGACTGGGGTGTGAGTGAAAACCGAATTCGTGCTGTCGCTCGGCGACCAGCAGTGGACTCTGCCGGACGAGCTCGACACGCTGAGCATCGGCCGCGCCTCGAACGCCGACATCCGGCTGCAGGCCGACGACCAGATCTCCCGCATCCATGCCCGCCTCCGCCGCGAGGGCGACGGCTGGACCCTGTACGACGAATCCCGCAACGGCACGGGCCTCAACGACCGCCGCATCACCGCCCCCACCCGCCTCACCACCGGCGATCGCATCCATATCGGCCGCTCGGTCCTCACCTTCACCAAGTCCGCCCTCCCAGGCGAGCCCACCCCGGCCGAGACCTCCGCCCCCGAAGCCGGCGTCGCGCCTGCCTCCGTTCGCCCAGGCGCACCCGATCAGCCCTTGGACGACAGGTACGCCGCCGCTCCGCCGAGCACCCCCGCTCAACCCGTCCAACCCGTCCAACAACCCAACCCTGCCGAGGCCGCCCGCTCCACCGACGAGTACGCCGTACCCGCACCGACTCCTGACACCCAGCCGCCCGCCGGCTCCCCCTTCGCTCCGCAGCAGCCTCCGGGTGCGAACCCGTTCGCACCGACCGGCCAGGCACCTGGCGAGCAGATGGTCGGGGCGGGGATCGTTCCCGGGTTCGAGGAGGCACCGGGGCGGAGTGACGGGGATCCGTGGGCGGCGTATCCGTCGGCGGACGGACCGGAGCCGGTGCGGTCACCGTGGGAGGTGTCGGGGCAACTCGACCAGTCCGAGTCGAACTGGAACGAGTCGGCCAGCTGGCCCGATCCGACCGTCGCCGAGGTCGACCGTCGCACCGTCGAGCGCCGCGGTGAGCGCTCTCCCGGCAAACAACGGCTGCCCGCCGCGGATCGCAGTACCGACGACGACACCGTAGGCACAGTCCGGCTGCCGCGCGTGCTGATCGCGGCGGGCGGCGTGATCGCGCTCGGCCTGATCGTGAACCTGGTGATCACGTTCTTCGCCGACGGCCCGGGCGGGTTGTTGCGCTGGCTCGTCCCACCGGTCATCGCACTCGTGGTCGCGATGGTCCTGACACTGCTGGACGCGGCCTCGTCCGCGCCCCGCCGTACCAGCCGCCTCGACGTGTCGGTCCTGATCGCGATCGCCGTAGTACTGGTCGGTGTCGGCGTCGGCGGGTTCGCGGTGACGGCCGGAGCGGAGTACGTCGGCGGCTACCTGAGCGGCAACGAATCCGGCGAGGACCGACTGCTCGAGCCCATCGCGAAGACCGACGCCGGCATCACGGTGACTGTCGAGAACGTCACGTACACCAGCCATTTCACCCGCGTGCAGGTCAAGCTCGCGAACGCGGGCAAGCACGCGATCACGATCCCGCTGGACGGTACGACGTTCACCGCCGCGGACGGTACGGCGCTGCACGCCGACACCGGGCGCAGCGCGTGGCCGAGCCAGATCACGGCGAACGGGTCCGCCGACGGCACAATCACGTTCAAGGGGCACCTGCCGGACAGTGCGGCGGCGGCCGTTCTCACCTTCAAATCGGGCAATTCCGCGTTCACGATCCAGAAGATTGCCCTCAGCAATTAACTGATCACGCCGACCGGCGATACCGCTGCTCGAACCGGTGCCGTTCGGCCCGGATCAGGTGCAGGCGGATCTGCTGCGCGATCTCGTCCGGCGCGGTCTCGTCGGGGGCGTGGTGATCGAGGTCGGGCAGGATCGCGTACTCGGCGTGCGGCAGGATCTCGGCGAGCCGCGGCAGCACGCCGGTGAGGTAGGCCGGCGACTTCGAACCCCCGAGCAGCAGGGTCGGTGACGTGATCGCGGCGTACCGACTGCCGTCGGAGTCGAGACGCGCGATCTCGGCCAGCTCGGCCGGTGTCAACGGCAACAGATCGCGTTCCTCACGACCGAACAGCAGCAGGAACGAGATTGCCCAGAGCAACGGAGTGACGCGCAGCGGCAACGAATCGGTGCCCTTGAGGAAGGTCGCCAGCGCGGACACATACTTTCCGTCGTCGACCTTGCGCCGGAACGCGTCCAGCCAGCCGAGATCGAACGAGCCGCCGAGACTCACCCCCGGCTCGTACGCGATCAGTGCGTCCAGCGGATGCCGCAGCGCCGCATGCATCGCGATCAGCCCGCCGTAGCTGTGGCCGAACACCACGCGGGCGCCGGTGTCGTCGAGCACCGCGAGTACGTCGTCAGCCTCGGTCTCGACGCTGTACGACGGATCGCGCGGCGCGCTCGCCCCGCGCCCGCGCCGTTCGATCACGTGCACCGTGTGGGCACCGGCGAGATCGCGGGCCAACTGCTCGTAGTGATGTGCTCGCCGGTTGTCGCCGGGTACGAGCACGATGCCTGGTCCGGCGCCCGTCGTCGACACCTCGACACCCCCGACGAGCCGCCGCTCCCACTCCTCGACGCGCGCCATCCCCGCCCCTCCCTCGTAAGCACTCCCCATAGTGCCCAACACCACTGACATGCCGCTGTCTTCCCGCTGGCACGAAATTTGGGTCAGCGGAGTCAGCGCGCGAACGTGTGGATGTAGGTCAGCGCCGCGTTCAGCGAGGCTTCGAGCGGGGTGGTGTCGCGGAGGGTTTGGGACAGCAGGACGCCGCCTTGGTGCGCGGCGAGGAGCGCGTAGGCGAGCTCGTCGGGGTTGGCGGATGGCTCCAGGTCACCGCGTCGCTGCATGGCGTGCAGACCCTCGGACAGCACCTGCTTCCAGCGCAGGAAGCCCTGGCAGATCTCGGCGCGGGAGTCCTCGTCGTGGACCGCCAATTCACCGGCCAACGTGGTCAGATCGCACGACCCGCGCCCGTCCTGCTCCCGCTGGCGGGCGATCGCGGCGTCGGCCCACGCACGCAGTGCCTCGAAGCTGTCCAGCGCGCCGAGCGCCGGACCTTCGGTCACCCCGACCGCGTCGGCCTGCCGGGTGATGACGGCCCGGATCAGCGCCTGCTTGCTGTCGAAGTAGTGGTACAGCTGCGACCCGCTGACGCCGGCCAGCTGCCGCACCTGGTCGGTGTTCGTCCCGGCGACCCCGTGCTGCGCGATCAGCTCGGTCGCCGCGTCGACGATCCGATCCCGAACGGCCTGACCCTTGCGAGTCAGCCGGCGCTCCGCGGTGGCCATGTCCCGATCCTAGCGCAAACTGGGGCGCTCAACCCAGACTGTGCTAAAACTGGGTGGGATAACCCAGTTTCGACCAGGAAGGCTCCATCATGACCGTCACGACCGCCGATCTCCCTGCCAATCTCCCTGCCGATCGCGCTGCCGATCGCGCTGCCGATCTCCCTGCCGATCGCGCTGCCGATCTCGTTGCGGACCTCACCGGTCGGCGCGCCCTCGTTACCGGCGCCACCTCGGGCATCGGCCGCGCGGTCGCCGTACGACTGGCCGCCCTCGGCGCAGACGTCGTCCTGCACGGCCGGGACGCCGTACGCGGTGCGGAGGTCGTCGAGCAGATCACCAAAGCGGGCGGCAGTGCCCGGTTCGTCGGCGCAGACCTCAGCGACGCGACCGACGTACGGCGGCTCGCGGCCGAAGCCGGCCCGATCGACATCCTGGTGAACAGCGCCGGGATCTACGAGTTCAGCAGCACCCCGGACACCGGCGCCGACGGCTTCGACCGCCACATCGCAGTCAACACCCGCGCACCGTTCCTCCTCGTCGCCGAACTCGCCCCCGGCATGGCGGACCGCGGCCACGGCACGATCGTCAACGTCACGTCGACCGCCGCGACCTCGCCGGCCCCGATCGGAGCGGCGTACGGCGCCTCGAAGGCAGCACTCGAACTGCTCACGCGCTCATGGTCCACCGAGTTCGCCCATCGCGGCATCCGCGTCAACGCCGTCTCGCCAGGCCCGACCCGTACCGGCGGCACCGAGCAGATGCTCGGCGAACACATCGACATGCTCGGCCGCGGCAACCTCCGCGGCACCCCCGGCGAACCCGAAGAAATCGCCGAGATCGTCACCTTCCTCGCCTCCCCCGCCAGTTCCTACGTCAACGGCTCCATCTGGACCGCCGACGGCGGCACCCCCACCACCTCCCCTCCTGACCGATCTCGCGACCAGCCCATCTCTTCTTAGCTCATCCTTCCTGTCTGTTCTCCCTGCCCGTCCCGCATGCCGCGCCACGCCTGGCTGGTCACTGGTCCGCGCTACCACGCCACAACGCACCGCCTCCTGCCGCGCTTGACCACACCGGCGACGCACCCGGATCCACGCCGCTCTATGCCGACCCGCGCCACCCCGCCGGCTGCGCGCCTGCTCTCGGCAGAGTGCCCGCGTCGCGGCCGTGCCCGCCATGCGGCCGCGAATTCCCTTGTAAATAAAGACGATTAGACCCAAAGCCGACTCGTGTGGGATCACTTGTGTGTGATCAATGTGATGTCTCTGTGAGTCTCTAGGCGAGCTGGTCCGGGACTGGCTGCTGAGGATGGTGACGGTCGTCCGCACTCGCTGTGACTCGTGATGTCTTTGGCCCGCTTTGCGTGGTGCCTTGGTCTTGAACTGTCCGGTGGGCGTGGGTGGCCGGCGCCATTCCGGCCCACCTCGGTGGCCTGATCAGAAGGCTGTCCGACGCCCCGCTGCCGCGGACTTGTCGTGACTCATCACAGAGCTGCCCTGAAGTGACTCTTCCTCGGATCGGCGCCGGCCGTTGCGACCGGAACCGTGGTTCCCGGAAGGAAGGATCCAAACCGCAGTGACTAGCGTCGCGCATGCCCACCCATTCGTCGTCGGGGTGGACACACACGCCAAGGAGCACGCTGTGTCGATCCTGGTCGCCGCCACTGGCGAGCCGGTCGACGCTGACCAGTTCCCGACCACCGAGGCCGCCATGGTTCGGGCCCTTGAACGGGTCGCTCGTCGCACTGGCGGTGACCTGGACGTGCTGTGGGTGATCGAGGGCATCGGATCCTACGGCGCTCGTCTGGCAACAGTCGTTGCTGACAGGGGCTACCAGGTCGTCGAGGCTGCTCGGATGGACGCCCGCGGCCATCGCGGTGTGGGAAAGTCTGATCCACTCGATGCCCGGCGGATCGCTGCTGTCGTGCTGTCCCAGGAGGTCGAGCACCTGCGCCGCCCACGCCAGGACGATGGTGTGCGTGCCGCCCTGCGGATCCTGACCATGGCCCGTGACGCGATGACGACCGAGCGCACCGGCTACGTCAACGCGCTGACCGCGTTGGTGCGCACCGTCGGCCTGGGAATTGATGCGCGCAAGCCGCTGACGAGCGCACAGATCGCCGAGGTGTCTCGTTGGCGCACACGCTCCGAGGACGTCGGAGCTGCCGCCGCCCGAGCCGAAGCGGTGCGCTTGGCCAAGCGCATCACGACGCTGGACGGCGAGCTTGGCGAGAACACCAAGCTCACCGTCGAGCTGCTCGAGCAGTCCCCAGCCAAGGTCTTGCTGGAGAAGACCGGTATCGGTCCGGTGACCGCCGCGGTGGCGATGACCGCCTGGTCCCACGCTGGACGCGTGCGTGATGAGGCCGCGTTCGCCTCGCTCGCCGGGGTCAACCCCATCCCTGCCTCGTCGGGCAACACCGTGCGTCACCGCCTCGACCGGGGCGGAGACCGCCGATTGAACCGAGCCCTGCACATGGCCGTGGTCGTGCGCATGCGCGTGCACCCCGGAGACCAGGGCCTACGTCGAACGCCGCACTGCTGAGGGACTCACCAAGAAGGAAATCCGCCGCATCCTCAAGCGCTACCTCGCCCGCCAGATCTACCGAACCCTGACGACCGCAGCCCGAGGTGCAAACGACGCGCCGGGAGCCACCCCCGCGCCGGCTTGACAGATATAGAAGGTTCAGGACATGGGTGACAGGGCCTGCAGTTCGTCGAGGGTCTCGGCGAGTGGTTGTTTGTCGAGGTAGCGGAACAGGGTCTGGCGGAAGCGTTCGTTCTTGCCCTGGGTGGTCGGCTTGTAGGGCTTGCCGGGGATCGGCTGGACGCCGAGGGCCATGGTGAACGACGAGCTGGCACAGGAATCCACGCCGTGACGGGTTGAGCGCGATCCCGTTGTCGGACAGCAGCCGCT
Organism: Kribbella sp. NPDC048915; assembly: GCF_040649595.1. Taxonomy (NCBI): domain Bacteria; kingdom Bacillati; phylum Actinomycetota; class Actinomycetes; order Propionibacteriales; family Kribbellaceae; genus Kribbella; species Kribbella sp. NPDC048915. The sequence goes on from NZ_JBEZFT010000006.1 coordinate 175,289, forward strand.
GGGGCGACGCCGTGGGCGGTCACGGCCTTGTCGCACACGGCGATCGCGGCCTCGGCGCTCTCGCTCCATGCGACGTGGGAGGCGAGTGCGTAGCGGGAGTGGTCGTCGATGAGCTGGAAGAGCACGCACTTGCGCCCGCGGGTGAGTACGTACTCGGTGACGTCTAGCTGCCAGCAGGCGTTCGCGACTGGGTAGCCGAACCGGCGCCACGCCGCCCGCGGCCTCTTTCGCGGCTTCTTCCGCGGCTTCTTCCGCGGCTCCCGCCGCGCCACGCCGGCCTCGCGGAAGATCCTGGCCGGCGACGCGACCGAGGGCACCAGCTCCAGGCCCATCGCGCGCCTCTTGTCGTGCACACTGACCGGCCCATGGTCCAACCCGGACGACTCCAGCGCTGCCCGGACGCCGAGAGCTTGCTGCCTGACCTCGTCGCTGAGCTTGGCTGGGCTGATCATCGGCCGCCGGCTCCGAGGCTCGAGAGTCGCGGCCGCACCGTCGACACGGACCCGGGCGCGGATCGCATAGAACGTCCCGCTCAAAGAAGCCAGAAGTGTCACCACCAAGCACCCCAGAACCGTCATCGATGTCCTGACACACAACCGTCACCCGTGTCCTGAGACATAACACTTGTGCGTGATCAATCCGTGACTTACATTAGAACACATGTTCGAATCGGATCTGGATGAGCTCGACACCGCGGACCTGCTGTCCGCGGCGGCCGAGTACGTCCAGATCCGTGAACAGGCCGAG